>JAWCNH010000048.1:0-8016 GCA_038848765.1 Bathyarchaeia archaeon | reverse complement strand
CCTGAATCCATCAAGAGAAGAGAAGAAATAATTAGAAAAATTAAGAAGGGCAGCATTGCGCTTGAAGGGTCTGTTTTAATTGGTAGACATTGTCAAATAAGCGACGGCGTAACAATAGTTGACTCTTGCATCGACAATTATACAAAGATTGGCAAGAATGTAACCATTAAACGTTCAGCTATCATGGACAGAGCAATAATAGAAGACGGCGCACAAATACAAGACAGCATCATCGGTAGGCATGCGGTCGTGAATTCAAGCCCAAATGAGCCAACACGAATTACTTCAGCGTCAGTCATCGCCGACGACGTCGTTATCGAGGCTGGCGCACAAATAATGGCCACCAAGATTTATCCACACCTGCACATTTCAAAAGGAAAATACTCGCAAATGATGATTTCAGCAATACAGTAAAGAAGAAACTCGAAAAAACTAATTGCTCTACTAAACATATTTTGAAATGTCTTATGAGTTATTTGTCTAAAGTTGTTTTCCGAAGTTTTTAGCGGTTAGAGCAATGTCAAAGACATCAACTTTGTCATCTTGATTTATATCCACATTGGGATTCCACTTAGATTGCCCTGGATGGCTTCCGAATGCGCTAGCAACTAGGGCAATGTCTCTGAAGTCAACTTTCCCGTCGTTGTTTATGTCTCCTTGGATGCGTATGCTTGCGAGACACTTAAGGAAGATGTCATCATGCATGGAATATTCGCAGAATGTCATGGTTGCGTCGCAAAATATATGAGAAGTCGAGTTGATTGTCCATGGAAGCCGAAAACTTATTGCAGCGATGCCGGATTCATTTGTGAAAACGTTATAGTAGGTAGGATTTTCGTTTTCGAATATTCTAAACTGGACAAACACATCTGGCATAGGAACAGTCAGATTTGTTACTTCCATATAGAGAACTACAATTTCTCCTGCAGTGAAAGGCCCACAGATTGTCTGGAAGTATTCTCCTTTTCCTCCTTTTTGAGTGAAAAGGTCCACAGTTAAGTCCCATGTGCACTCGAAAATCATGTAATCGCCAACCATAGATTGATTGTGTTCTATGGTTGCCCATACTTGCCATGTTCCAAGAAGTATCTCTTGCCAGTGTTCCATGCCAAAAGGTCCTATCCTAAAAGATACACTTGCGATTCCCAATGAG
Organism: Bathyarchaeia archaeon; assembly: GCA_038848765.1. GTDB lineage: Archaea > Thermoproteota > Bathyarchaeia > Bathyarchaeales > JAWCNH01 > JAWCNH01. The sequence continues at coordinate 6,863 of JAWCNH010000048.1, read as the reverse complement.
TTTGTCAAATTATCCATTTTGAGAGTCATGTTCCTATATGGATTAGAAGGCCCGCAAATTTCAAAGTGGAGAATCTTATTTTGTAGGGGGACGCCATTATATTTTGATTCTGCGTAGAGAACTACATTTTCTCCCACCTTGAAGGGAGCACTAGGCACATTAGGTCCTTTTCCGCCCCTTGTCGTGTAGACATCAATGGAATATACTTCAGCCAATAAAAGACTTGAAAAGGAACATGAAGGGTAGGCAAATATTAGTGGCATAATTAAAACTGTCAAAACAAAAACAAAAGAAACTTCACTCTTCGACATTTTAGCTCCCTCTCACACGGTTAATATACTAATGTTAACTATTAAATCTTTTGCAATTGATTCTTTATGGAAACTGCATGTATATAAGAGACATATTCATTGGTTATAACAATTACATAGAATTCTTCAACAATGCCCTTTTTCACATTATGAGTCTTTAAACATGTATGCTTCTTTGGAATCTACTAGGCATTCTTTTAAATAGTCTTCTAATGTTTCGCCTGGAATGATTTCGATGTTGTAGTCTCTTGGGTCTATTGAATATTTGTAGTTTTTTGCTGGAATCACGACTTTTTTGAAGCCCCATGCTTCTGCTGCTTTAATCTTTTCGTGTAATCCGCCTACGGCTGTTACTTGTATAACGCCGTCTACGCCTACGTTGATTTCGCCCGTTACAGCCACATCTTGTCTTACGGGTTTTCCTTCTATTAGTGAGCAGAGAAGAATCGCCATGGTTACGCCCGCACTTGGCCCGTCTACGCCGTAGGATTGAGCAAAGTCTATGTGTGTGAAAAAGTCTTGGGCGATGTCGACGCCGTATTTTTGTAGGATTACGCTTCTAACCTTGGCTACACTGTCGCTGATGAAACGTTCTTCGCCTTTTTTCGCTATTCCCGTGACCTTGTAATATCCCTTTAAAGAATTATTATGCTTTGCATCTCTTTTTTCTAAGACACCTTTTACCGTGAGGACGTTTCCCGTCATTTCTCCGCTGTATGGGTCTGTAACTACCGCTAGTCCATAAATTTGGCCGTGTTTGGCGCCTTCTGGTCTGATTTCCAGAAGTTTTCCTCTTTCGCTGAGTTGATGTTCAAGAATTTGTTTCTGGATTGTTTTACAGTGTTTTTCTATGGCTTCTTTTACGTGGCGCCTTTCAACCATTTGCAATCCCTCGTTCATCGCCAGTGTGGCTGCAGTTTTGACGATGGCTATCATGGGTCTAAATCTTGTTGTAAGCGCATCTTTCTTGTTGCTTCTTCTTCTGCCCTCATCAATTATTTCTTCGCACGCTTCTCTGCTGAAGGGGATAAGATGGAATCTTGAAACTTCTTGAGCTATAAATTGAACATATTTGCGTCGATTTTCAACGGTGTTAGGCATGTCATTGTTCATTCTCACAACTTTACCATAACCATAAATCCTATCCATAAGGGCTGGATGAATTTGAGCTATGCTGTCAAAGTTTCCAGCGCCAACCAGAAAACACATACATGGCACGGGCTCGGTTGCAACAGCCATTGCAGCCGTTCCACCTACATCCCATCGACTTCGAAGCGTAATAGGCAACTGCCCATCTTCTAAGACTGTCAACAAAGTCACAGCCTCTTCAGGTTTAAGATTCTTTATTTCATCAATGAACAAAATGCCCAAATGCGCCCTATGAACATCGCCAGCCGTGACTCTTTGATGTTCCGGCGTGCCTAAACCACCCGTTTGAAGCGGGTCCCAAGCTATACTTCCGAACAATTGTGATGAACCATGTCCCGTGGCATCTATGAAAGGCGCAACCTTTCTTGAATTGTCAACAATAAGCTTAGGGACGCTTGTGGCTTTTGCTCCGCTAATACCTTTAGCGCCGCCCATAATTCCGAAACGTCCAAGGAAAACAACCAGAACGAGAAACATGAGCAGCATGCCTGCAGGCAAGAAAGTGGTTGTTCCGATTTGAATGAAAGAATCCAGCATGTATTTTGTGAAGTTTCCCTCATAAACTGTTTGAACTGGACCTAAAGCGGTCACAGCATTGGTGTCCCAACGAATTTTTTGCTGCCACAAGTAATAGAAACCCGCAAACATGAAAATAGAAGCAACAATCACCATCAAGTAGGAAAGAACCCTTAAACCAACTCTTTGAAGAAAAAGGCTTTTATTTTCTTTCAATCTCTCCTTCAAGACAATTTTTTTGCCTTCACCAGCCGGATGACACGAAATTTTCGGTTCACTTGGGATTTTCTCGTTCTGCCAACAAACAACGTCTTGAAGCTGAATATTGTGCTTCTTGTATAGTTCAGTAAGGTGGGCTGCGAGGGCTCTTCCAATTAAAGATTTGCCCGTGCCCGGGTCTCCCAGCAACAGAAGATACGGTCCAGGTGGAACAACTTTGATGGCTTGCGGTTTCTCCTTGTTTGGGTCTTTCCAGGCGTCATACCATTTTTCTTTCTCAAGCTGCTTAAGCTTGTGAACCCATTCTTCTAGACATAGGTAACACTCATTTAAGGCGCTGTCTTGCCCAATCACCCAGTCAAGAAGATTTGGGGAAACTGGATAATCTTTTGTGGATTTAAAAGTTTTCCAATTCCACTTCTTGCCTCGAATAATTTCTACATCTTCGCCGAAATAATCCATGTTCCCCTTCACCTCGAGACCAGTCACTGCAGTTCACAAGCCTCAACAAAATCATATCCACTATCTTGATATACCCCTTATTTCACCATCCGCATATATCCCAAAACAGAATATTACAAGATAATGACGGCGTTAGCCATGGCAGAGTAACGTGCCCAGTCCATTAACTTTAAATAAGTAGGCAGAAGAAAGAAAACAACTCACAACGAGTGAAAAAATGATAACACTGACAGAGCATGCGAGAGACAAACTCTTAAAGGAACTACAAAGATTAGGCATAATGGAACAGACAATAACGCAAGCTATCAACAACCCAGATGAACTGCTTTACGATGTACTAAGAAATAGATTCGTAGCAATAAACTGGAAACACAAAATTGCCATAATCTATGAAAAAATTAATGATGACATTTTAATAATAACGGTAATATATAGCAGTAGACTTAAAGAAGTTGTAAACAAAAGAAGGCAAGACGGAAGATGGATCTGATAATAAAATATGACCCCAAAGCTGATATATTGACAATGAAACTCAAGGAGGGCGCTATTAAGGATGAGCGACTCCTTGAAAGTGACGTGATTTTAGGCTTTGATGATGCGGGAGAACTAGTAGCAATAGAGATATGGGACGCCTCCAAAAGAGGGCTACTAAAAACACTTACAGATCTCGCAAACGAGAAAAGAGAGCTTATTGAAACCTTACTTAAAAGAAGAAATCAATAATTAGCCTAAGTGTCGCACGTTTTCGGCAATGTCGCCAAGCCTTGTGAGGTTTGTAGCTATGACTTGCATTCGGTAAGTGCTTTTTAGCATCCGTAAAAGTTGAACAGCTACATAGCTTGGGCGGAAAAAATAATGCTTTAAATATTCATGAATCATGTGCTTAATCTCTTGAAAAGGAACGGCGTATGGGTAAATTTCTGAAACTGCGACGCCTTGTTCCCAATATTCTTCGTCGTTTTTTAGGAAACCCTTCATTTTTAGTTCTTCCCAGATTTCCATTCCTGGAAATACGCCTAAAATGTTGAATTGTGGAAGGTCTATGGGTAAGGTTTCTGCAAATCTTAAGGTGTTTGCAATTTCGCTTCGCGTTTCGTCAGGAGCTCCTACAATGAAAGAGCCGACTATCACGTCTATGCCTGCTTTTCGAGCGTTTTTCACGGCGGTTTTTGTTTGTTCTGGGGTGGTTTGCTTGTTATAATAGTTTAGTATTCTTTGGTTGGCGCTTTCTATTCCGAAGTAGATGATTTTGCAGCCTGCTTTCACCATTTCTCTGACCATTTCGTAAGAGCATTGGTCAACTCTGCTTTCGCATATCCATTCCATGTCAAACTTTTCTTGTCGCATTTTTTGGCATAGTTTGATTACACGTTTCGGGTTTAATGTGAAACTGTCGTCTACAAACAAGAACTGTTTGTAGCCTTGGCTTGCGATAAGGCGAAGCTCTTCCAAAGTGTTTTCTACAGAGCGTGGTCTCCAAACGCCCCGAGCAAACCTTTGGCAACCGCAGAAGCGACAGCGAAAAACGCATCCACGAGAAGATAACACGCTTGTGAACTTTTTGGGTGCAGCAACTGCGCCTGCTAATATGGAATGGTATTCAATGTCTAGCATTTCTCGGCGTGGGAAAGGGATTGTGTCAACGTTTTTGATGAGTGGTCTATCTGGGGTTGAAACTATCTTGTTTCCGTATCTGAATGTTAATCCTAAAACTTTTTTTAAGTTGGCTTTGTTTTTTAGGCTTTTTACCATGTCTAGGACTGTTGTTTCAGCTTCTCCTCGAACTGAAATGTCCACCCAAGGATATTTCTTTAAAATCCTTTCTGCGTTGAAGGTTGCGTAATAGTTCCCGAAAACAATAAGAATGTTGGGATTTCTTTTCTTCACTTCTTTTGCGATCAAGGCTGCTGTTCGCCCAGAACTCGCAAGCGTAGAAAAACCCAGAACATCAGGATTTTCCTTCTCAACCCATTTAACGGTCTCTTCTAAACCATAGCCTTCTGGCGCCTGATCCAAAATTGAAGTCTCAACGCCCTCTTTCTCTAAGACAGCAGCCAAATATAATAAGCCGAGAGGTGGCCACGAACCAATTGCCTTACTTTTCTCCAACAAGGAAAGCTCTTCGTTTGGGCCGGGATTTATGAAGGAAAACTTCATTCCATTTTAACCTTAAAGAAGTTAGGCTTTAAACCATTTAAATATTAAGTATTGCAATTTTTTTCCTTCCAAGTTCGGCACGGCAATAATGAATCTTTTTCTTACGGTTGTAGCCAACCTCCCAGCCTTAACAATTTCAGTTGCAGTTATCTCGTCTTCTGCTTTCTTTACAGAAACCATGTAGGGCGCATGTTCGAGGCCTGGGCCTTGCTTGTAAACGGCGAAGTCGCATCCGAATTTGATGCCTGGAGTTACGATTAATCCTTGGTCTCTTAAGTCTTTGTAGACTGCGTATTTTAAGTCGAATTCTTCATAGAGTTTTCTAGCTCTTTTCCGCAGTTCTTTTATGGAGACTTTTTTGTTTTTCTCTTCTTTGACTTTGATTATTTTCTTTTCAAGTAGGTATAGTCCTTCCATGAGGTCGAGGATGAGGGGTGTGTTGAATTCTGCTATTTTTGGTTTTGGTATGCCTAGGGGTTTTCCGTAGAATCCTTTTTTGTATAGTTCTGAGCCGTGTTTGGTGTTCCAGACGACTAGGAAGTTTTCAATGAATTCTGCCTCTATTTTTTTAGGCATTTTGTTCGCCTTACATGGCAAAGGATAATATGCGGCAAGCGTCTGAGGCGTCTTCAGCCTTGTCCGTGGCGTCTTCAAGTAGCTCAATCACATCTCTTAGGAGAATTAAGACTGGAATGTCAAGTTGGCTGTTGATGATTTTGAGTTCTAATTCTCTGTAAATGTCGTCTACAACTCTTTCGGCAGTTTCAACCTCTCTTGCCTTTTCCTGCGTTTTTGTGGGTCCATAAGTTAGGGTTAGGGCGGTTTCCCTCAGTTTGGAAATGGTTTCCAAAACGGCTTCTGCAAGTTTCATCAAGCCCTTTTTAATGTCGCTTGGAACTTTCCATCCTCTTTCCATGATTTCCAGTAGGCGGAAGGCTATGCCTTCGCAGAAGTCTGCGATTTCGCTTGTGAGGTTGGTGAACCGTAAGAAATCTTCTCGGCTCATTAGAATTGCGCCTATTTCTGCCAGTTCTTGCGAAACCATGCGTCTTGCCGTGTCAACTTCTTCTTCAGATTTTCTTATTTCTAGGAATAATTGTCGAGCAGACTCTTTGTCGTCTTTCACGAAGAGCTCAACTATCTGCGGAACTTTGCGGGCGATTTCCAACACTTTGCGTAAATGGTCTTGGCATACGCTGAGTGCTCGGCGTTTTACTCGTTCTTCTGTTTCAACCGGGAAAACCATTTGCCCGCCCTTCTAAATGTGTGGTTTTGGCTCTATCAATAATAGGTGTTTGTGTTAAAAAAGCTAACGAAAATTTCAGAATATCACTTAAGAACTGGTTGTCCCAAATCTTGGAAGTTCAGTTTTGAAAGGAAGTATTTATGGAGAAGCTGTGGCAGTTTTTCAATGATACTGCGGACTTGCTGCCAAGAATCCCTATCACGAATTGTTACGGTGTTGTCTTTTAACGTTTGATAGTCTATGGTTATGCCAAGCGGAATGCCAATTTCATCCGCCCTTGCATAACGTCTGCCAATTGACCCAGACTCGTCATATTCAACCGTAAAGCCTTCATCCAACAACAGCCTATACACTTCTTTAGCCTTCTCGGGCAACCCATCCCTGCTAACTAATGGAAAAACTCCCAGCTGGATTGGAGACAAATCCCTTGGAAAACTCAGTAGCGTCCTATCTTCTTTTCTCTTGTAGGCAAACTCTAAAGCCACGTAAACAAGTCTGTCAGAGCCAAAACTGGGTTCAACAACATGGGGAATAAAACGTCGCCCCGTTTCTTCAATGTTTTCTTTCATGAAAGCAACATGCTCAGGTAAAATCTTGAAGGATTCTAACATGTAAAAGCCGTTGTTTTGGAAAGCTAATCTCAGCTCTTGTGGGGCAACAGAGCCTAAAAGTTTAACTATTTTTGGCGCGTCGTTTTTGAATGTTTGACCAATTTTTTGCATGATTGGTTTAACCACTTCCTTCTCTTTTACAACTGGCTTTTCATATTTCTTAAAAACTCGCATGTCCACATTGCTAAACTT
>JAWCNH010000047.1:0-8087 GCA_038848765.1 Bathyarchaeia archaeon | reverse complement strand
AGCAGTTTGGCGAAATGGTCTGAGAAAGAATTGAAAATGAGCCTAGACGTGGATAAAGTCTACCGTTACGCAGTTTTCAGTTCACGAAAAAAGAACTATCTGGGCATTTATCAAGACGGCAACGTAGACGTGAAAGGCTTGACTGGCAAAAAGAAGCATATCCCCCTCTTTATTAAAGAAGCGTTTGAAGAAATGAAAGACACGCTTGGAAAAGTGAAGTCGCCTGCAGAGTTTGAACAGGCAAAAAAGGAGATAAAACGAATAATTCTTGACCATTACATGCAACTGAAAAGGCGGGAATGGAAAAACCTGAATGAACTTGCTTTCCATGTGGTTTTAGGCGAAGCCCTCGAACATTACACGAAAACTACTCCGCAACACGTGAAAGCTGCGGAACAGCTTAAGAAGCAGGGAATCGAATTGAAAGCAGGCGACCTTATAAGTTTCGTGAAAGTTTCAAAAGAGCCTCATGTAAAACCAGTGGAATTGGCAACAGACAACGAGATCGATGTGGACAAGTATGTAAGCTATTTGCAGTCAACTTTTGAGCAGGTTTTGGATGCGTTAGGTTTAGAATTTAACGAATTGATAGGTCTAACAAAACTTGAACGCTTTATGTAACCTTAGTTTTTGTTAGCACTTTCTTTATCATTTTAACTAATGCAAATCCAAGAACAGTAATGCTGACTATTGAACCCACGCCTATGCCTAACCACCAAACCCACAGCTCCATTTCTGTTATTATAGCTAAATAGGTTCCAACAATGAAGGTTACAGCAGCAGTTGCAGTTATGCACCCCAAAAACTCGCTTATAGTGTCATTAGTTAATTTCCAATTTCCAATCTTCAAGGCTAAGAGGCTTGCAACAAAGTTCGCAATAGAACCCAACGTAATATCTGCCCAACCACTTGGCATGGGAGTGGCAACATTAGCAACAACGCATCCCATAGTGACACCTAAAATCACTGGCCATCCGAAAACCATAGACAAGGGTATGAGAGCATCTGCAACTCTAACTTGCACTAGTTGAAAACTAATTCCAGCCAAAGCCCAAACAAGAACGGTATACAATGCTGCGACAGTTGCTATTAAAGCCAAGTCTCTACTTTTTGCCTTCAATTTTTCACCTCCTACTCCGGGGTTTATATTTTTGGGCGGAACGGGTGGAGGTGAACCTTCACTCACCCGCCCGAAAAGCCCTACATGACTAATCTGTTTATAAATTTATCGAATTTTCATTGCCTAACCGTTTCTTAGAGCTTAACATTTATTAGTTTAAACGAAATTGAAATACAGCATATCTTAATATTTGAAGCGAGGAATCGTAAATGACGTTACATTCGAATAGTAAGGCTGTTTCACACCTTATCCTCATAATACTGTTACTTATCGCCTTTATAGTAGGCGCACTGCTCTCCTACCTTTGGACTATAGCCCCTTACGTAGAATACAGAGTTGCCGAAGACAAAACAGCTTTAATTATCACTGGTGTTTCCTTTGACCCACAGAATGCGAGGCAATTCAACATTACTGTTCTTAATCCTTCCTATTCTAAAGAGGATGCGAAAATCATGCAGATTGGTTTCGTGCCCGAAAACGCCACTTTTATTCTTGTGAAAAACGTGACGGAAAACAATGCTGTTCTCCAGTTTCCCATCACTTTGAAAAGGGGAGAAGAGAAGACGCTTACGTGCAAAACTTATTGGGGAGAATTTGCTGGACAAGTTCTGGACATTGTTGTTTCTGGACCAAACATAGTTGGTCCAAGCGTGCATCTTAGAACGCCCTTTGTGAAACTTGAAATAACAGAAGCCAAGTTCAACTCTTCCCTAAGCGTCAAATATTTCGCTCTTACATTGCAGAATCATCCAAACTCAACGATTCCTCTTGACATCATTGGGATAACTACGCCATTGCCGGGAACTGTCACATTTAACCCTTCCCTCCCGCAAAAACTCGACCCCGCTCAATCTGTTTCTTTCAATTGTACGGGAGATTGGGGTGCCTTCAAAGAACTTTCTATCGTTGTGGAAACATCACAGGGATTTATAGCCCATTATTTGGCTCAAAACTTGGCTACACCAGCGTTGCTGAACCTTACAGAAGCGAATTTCAGAATAGAAGACACGAAGCATTTCACATTAACCATCCAGAATGAGCCCAGCTCCCCGACTCGTGTTGACATTTCAAGCGTGGAATTCACATTGGAAGATGGAACAAAACCGCAAGTGACAATTACTCCTCCAATAGAGGAGTTGTTTTCATATTATTATAGGCTTTATCCAAGCAATTCATGCATACTCACATGCGAATGGGACTGGACAAATTACCGAGACAAAACTCTCCGCATCACAGTTCACACTAAACAGGGATTCGAAAAAACCTTTTCTACGAAGACCCCGCCCCCCATAAATATGACAATATTAAACACTTCTTTCAACACTGCTGACATGACCCGTTTTAACATAACAGTCAAAAACTCGCCTTATTCAATCAAAAACGCCAACATCACCAGAATAACCGTTACATTGGAAAATGGAACCAACATTGAACTTAATGGGACTAAAATAACTCCAGCGTTACCATCTCTGATTAATGTAAATGCCAACAAAACATTTATCTGCCCATGGAATTGGACGAGTTTCCAAAACAGTAACATAACAATTACAGTTTACACGGCGGAGGGATACTCGGCTAAAACTTTTCTGAAAGCGCCAATGCACATAATCCTGAACATAGTTGGACTAGAATTCAGTGAGAATGAAACGTGCTGCTTTAAATTAACAATCAAAAACAGCAACTTATCCTTTGCAGATGTGACGCTTACTCAAATAGATGTAACAGTTGACAACCAATTGTTTCCCAACAGACCTGTAGAGGAGATAAGGCTCCCATATAAATTGAAGAGAAACGAAACAGTGACGTTTACATGTTTCTGGAGATGGGGAAACTGCAGAGACAAAAACGTCACAGTCACAGTCAAAACATTGGAGGGCTTCGATGTTTCAGCGACAATCCGCACGCCTCCACCAATAATCATCACTATTTTGAACGTTAACTTTAGCGAACACGATACAACCAGTTTTAACGTCACTGTCAAAAATTCGCAATACTCCACCCAGCTAACCCACATTACACAAATAAATGTTACATTGCCAGATGGAACAAACTTCAGCATAGACGGAGCACTCGTTACGCCTTCCCTGCCATATCCGCTTGACGTAAATTGGCACGTAACGTTCATCTGCCCCTTCGACTGGTCGCCTTATCGCACCCAAACCATAAAAATAACAGTCTCTACCATAGATGGCTACAAAGCATACGAAACATTAATCCTACCCTAACTTTCATGCTGGCTGTAAGGCTTTCGCTCTCTCCGCAGCCTTCGTCACAGCAGAAATTAACACAGCCCTCACCTTGCCCCGTTCAAGTTCCAACAAACCTTCAATCGTTGTTCCAGCAGGCGTAACAACCATGTCCTTAAGTTTGGCTGGATGCTCCCCAGTTTCAACAACCATTTTCGCAGCGCCCAAAGTAGTTTGCGCAGCAAGAGTTATAGCTACATCTTTAGGCAAGCCAAGCCTAACACCCGCATCAGCCAAAGCATCAATAATAAGATATATGTAAGCAGGACCGCTACCCACCAGGCCAGTTGCCACGTCAACATATTTTTCATCAAGCCGCATAACTTTACCCAACAAGCCTAACGTATCCATCACAGTTTTTAACTGTTCGGGCTTGGTGTTTTCTGAGGGACTTATGGTAATCATAGCTTCATTAACTTCACAAGCAATATTTGGCATAACTCTGATGGCTGCAACATCGCTAGGTAAATGCTTCCTTATAAATTCCAGTTTAACTCCAGCCGCAATGGAAACAACAATTTTCCTAGACGTAAGCGCCGGAGAAATTTCCTGAAGCGCCTTAGCCACGTCGCCAGGCTTAACTGCGATAATCACGATATCCGCAAAATTTACAGCAAGTTTTGCGTCTTTGGGGCACTCTACACCATATTTTTCAGCGATGTATTTTCGACGAGCCTCTATAATTTCATGAGCCTCTATATCCTTCGCAGTGTATTTGCCACTTTTAAGAAGACCAGAAATTATTGCCTCACCCATTTTGCCGGCACCTATTATGGCAATTTTTGGCTGTTGCCTCTGCACGGTCTCAACCTCTCATAGTGCTGGTAAGTCTCTAAAGAAGCACTAATAAGTTTTTATTCGCTAGAAGCAGAAAGTGAAGCGCTAAGGTCGCCAACTCTTTTTTGTGGTTCATGCACCAAAAACAAAGTTATTAAGAAAACTGGAACAACCAGCATAAGCGCTACGTAAAAGGGTAACTGAGGAAAGAAACTCACAAAAAGATAATTGCCAAGCAACATGCCAAAGCCAGTCACAATATAACTTATGAAATTGATGAATCCATTCACCTTGCCTCGATTCTCTGGGTGCACCAAGTCTGTGGAAAGCGCCATCATAGAAGACATGACCAACAATTGTGCAATAGCGAAGAGGCTCATGGAAACCATAACAATCAAAAAGTTGCCAACAACAAACATCACCGTCGCTGCGCCTAAAATCGACAATCCAAGCATTAAGGGAATTTTCCTTCCAAATTTGTCAACCATTTTACCAATCGGAATAGAAGCCACAACCATCGTTAACAAAAGTGGAACAAAAACAAGCCACCACTGGCTTTCAGGTATTCCCAAAACGTCTCTCGCATACAACGCATTAATCACATTGGTAAGCGACATCCCAAACATCACCAAAACCTGACCAAAAAACAGCCAAAACATCGCCCGGGGCACATGCTTCCAAACGCCAAAACTCTCCTTAACAGCCTTCGGATAAGAAGAAACAAAATAACGGAAACGAATAGGCTCACCATTCGTCATAGTCTCCTTTAACCTTAAACGCCAAACAGCCGCAACAAGAAACAAAGCAGTCATGACAAGGTAAATTATCCTCATACTCGTAACCAACCCAAACTGCAACAACAGAAAACCAGCAATTACCGGACCAGGAGTGTTAAAAGTGCCGTGGATAAGCTGAATAATTGAAGAACCCATACCTCTTCGCTCGGGCGGAAGCGAATCCTGCACCATGGCAAACAAGGCAGGCTGATAAATCAGGCAGAGACTATTAACCACCGTGCCCAACAAAATAAAATGCCAAGAAGGAGCAAACGCAAAAAAGAGAAAAGACAAAGCCATTCCAAAAGTCATGGTTGTCACAAGCCAACGCCTCCCATACTTGTCAGCAAGATAACCGCCTGGAAACGCAACCAACGCCAAAGCAAGAAACTGCGCAAGACCAATAAGCCCTAAAGCAACTCCTGTTCCGCCCAACGCTTGAACATAATACTGAAAATTCGGCGCAGGCATCTCCATGGCTAAATCCATAATCATCCAGCTAACAACCAAAATCCTATAGTTACCCACAATAAACGAAAACTCACGCCTCAACAGTTCACCGAAACCCATAGACTTCACTTTCCACGCATTCAACACATGAGCAACATATTAATGCTTTCTGCAAAGAAATGACCACTTTACTGGTCACAAATTAATAAAAGACTTTTTCCCTTACAGAAAACTTATTTGTGTAACATACTCTTCAAAAACATACAATATAATCAATGTTTCTCGATACGAATTTCAACGAGTTGTTCTTTCATTTAGATTTCACTCCAAATTGATAGGAAAAAGGCGGGCGGGGTGGGATTTGAACCCACGACCACAAGCTCTCTCCAACCCAATTAGGAGGCTTGCGCCCTATCCGTACTAGGCTACCCGCCCCACACCAAACTGAAATAATTCGAAATTTCAACTTAAATACATTCTTAAGAAAAACTTAAACCCTAAAGACGCTTTCAAAGTCAATGATAGCGGGGGTACCCGAGCCAGGTCTAAATAGGCTATGTTAAGGGAGCCAGACAAGCCTAAGACAAGGGGGAGGACTTAAGATCCTCTGGCGAAGGCCTCCGTGGGTTCGAATCCCACCCCCCGCACCAGTTCAGAACCTACGGTTCTATGTATTGCTTCCCAATTTTGCATCGTGGTTAAGGGGTATATAAGGGAGGCATGGTACATCTAGAAGAACATGCTATGTTATTGTTCCTGTTATGAAGGCGACAAGTCCTAGTAGGAAGCATGCTAGGACTTGGTTTTTCACCTTTTTTGCGTTTTCTTTTGAACTGTTGCGAAGCAAGGAAACAGCGGACATTATCAAACCCAAGTCTGTTAGGGCGACTGGGGGAATAAACCAGAAGGAAACGAGTTCGTAAGCCAGAGGTAGGGGGGTTAGGCTAACTGCTGCAAAATAAAAAATTGAGGCTAAGACAGCCGTTTTTCTTTCTCCGAATGTCACCGCAACAGTTTTAACATTTTGCGCCTTGTCTCCTTCAATGTCCAAGATTTCTTTGGTGACTTCTCTTCCAGCGTTAGACAAGAAAGCCATGGAGGCAAAAATCACGGTAACTTGCGCAAGAGAATTTTCGGCGATGAAATTCCCATAAAGGAAGGGTATTGTTACGCCTAGGCTTACGAGCAAGTCTCCGAGGAAACCTGTGCGTTTTCCCCATGCTGCGTAGCCGCATGAAAGTATCCAGCCAGCCAAGGCGAGGAAAAAACATTGCAGATTAGTTGCAAGAGCAGCTGATAGCCCCACTAGGCTTAAAAGGAATGCGAAACATAAAGCCTCTTTTGGTTTTACTGTTCCTTTTGGGATTGGGCGGTTAGGCTGGTTTATGGCGTCAATTTCTCGGTCGAAATAATCGTTGATTGTCATGGCGGCGCCGGCGATTGTGAAGCCTGTTATGAATCCTAGAAGCAAATGTTCAATGATGCTCAAAAGGTTTTTTTCTATTAGGGATGCTCCTACAATCACTGCGAATCCTGTTAATGCGCTGTTTATGGGGCGGATTAAGCGGAACAGTTCCACAATTTTCCTCATTTCGTTAGCCTAAACATGAATATTAAAAATGGTTTATTTTAATTTCTCCTATAATTTTCAAGACGAATAACGTGGTTAAGGGATTTTAGGCTCTTCTGTATTGCCTATATGCTTCTGGTTCTTTTTCGAAGAGTGAGCAGGGAACAGTGAATTCGATTAAGTCGTCAATGTACTCTTTGAGTCTTCCGCAATAGAGTTTGGATTCTAGAATGGCTTGTTTACATTCTGTGCAAGAATTTTTCTTCTTTTTCCTCCCCACTTTTTGCGCCTCAGAGGTATCTTTTATCTCACGTCTTAATAAACCCTTCGTCGTGAACCGAATATACGCACACTGTTGAAAACGTTTAATATGTTATTTGCTTATTCTTTTGTTGTTTTGGCGGTGAGTGTTGTGCTTGAGCGGTTGAGGGTTATTATTCCGGTCGGTGGGGTTGCGAAGAGGCTTTTGCCTTTGACTGCTGAGGTTTCTAAGGCGTGTATTCGTTTGCTTAATATGCCTTTGATTGAGATTTCTTTGTTGTGTATGGCGAGGCAGGGTGTTAGGAATTTTATTTTTGGGGTGAAGGGCTACACGAATTATAGGAGTCTTCACGACTATTTTGAGTCTGGTGTGGGTTTTTCGGCGAGGTATGGCATAACGCCTAGAATTCACATTAAATATCAGCCTAACGTGGAAGACTTTGGAAGCGCGGACTCTGCGAGAATCAACATGGAATATTATGATGTTCAAGACCCAATTTTTGCTGTTCAAGGGGACAATATTTTTGATATGAATTTGAAGGATTTGTTGGATTTCCATGAGCGGAAAAACGCCTTAATGACTATTGGATTGCGAAGCGTTGAAGATGTTACAGGCTATGGCATCGCAGAGTTGGACAAGGATATGAGAATTTTGCGTTTCGTGGAGAAGCCTTCAAAACAAGAGGCGACTTCCAACCTTGTTAACACTGGGCTTTATTTGGTAACGCCTGAAATTAGGAAAATCTTTAATGAAAAACCTGTCAAAGAAATGATTAAGGAGAAGAAACGTTTAGATTTCGGCTACGATTTTATTCCATACCTTATCGAAACTGGGCGTCCAGTTTATGGTTATGTTTTGAAAGGCAGTTGGTATGATGTTGGCAGTC
>JAWCNH010000046.1:0-8090 GCA_038848765.1 Bathyarchaeia archaeon | reverse complement strand
TTGTGGTTCGTATAGTCTCTTCATAACCCCAGTCCACTTGATGCCCCCTAACAAGGGCAAATGCCGTGCGAAGTAGATAGATTCCCCAGTTATTAGCCCGTTTTAAAGTCCTAGTGGAACAATCAACCGCTAAAAACTGCCCTTCAAAATTATCCACCTTTTTAAGGGGTTTAATCTTTGCTACATCAGGTTCAACAGCAATTATAGGTTCCTCAGCCACCTCATAAGCATGAGGGACACGCCCTTTTTCAACATATAGGCTTAGTTTCTTTGTCATCTCTGCCAAATCATCTTCAACCTTTCCTTCCACATCAACCACCTAAATCATCTAAAAGCCTCATCTTGGCGGTCATTATTCATCTTTTATAAACTTTAACACCTTCTGACCAGCCAATTTGTATTTCCAATTGTTGCTTGAGCCTTCTCTTAGGAGGAGACCTCTATCCATCATGCGGGCGAGATATGTGGAAACTGTGCTTAAGCTTATTGGCTGCTGAAATTCCCGTTCGTAACACGCTTGTATATCTCGAGAAGAAAACCACGTGAATGGAAAATTTTTCTCCACAAGAAGGCGAACTTGCTCAAATTTCGAAACTGGCACGGTCTTTTCTCCCTGTTTTACAACGTCGCTTGGTCCACCCAACAATTCAACTAGGTCAAGCAATTGGGCCGCTTTTTCCTTTGTAATGTTGCCTTCAAACGTAATTGCATAGCGGTTGCCACCGCCATTACGAACCTCAACCCGTATTTTTCGCAGCGGCATACTAGCACCACTTCACAATAATAAGCCTTCACAAGTTATAGAAGTTTTTGGTGAAAATGTGAAAACAAAAGTTACAAATTATCTAAGGATTCAGCAAATAACTAAAAATCTTCAGCCTTTTTACTTTACAACTCTCACAACAAAGAGATATATGCGTGGGAAAACTTTTATTACTTTCTCTTACTTCTCCAATAGAAACGTAGGGGTCGTCATTTCACAGTGAACCTCAAAAGTTTTGTTCAAGAACGTGAGGTGCCGCCAGCATGTCTAATTAATTGTCGTATTAAAGTGGCACCCCTATGTTTCCACTGCAGTATTTTAAGGATACATTTAAAATTCAGATTTATAATAAATTTTTTAATCAATTTTCTTTAAAAAGTTCGACTATAATCTATAAAACTGCTTTCCTAAACTTACCTTTCAGAGTATATTTCTGTTAAATCTTTTCAGAGTTTCATTTTCCTTCAGAGTTTCCATAAGAAATAGTGGGGTGGCTGTGCGATTTGAAAGTAGATTCTTCTTTTTAGTTTAGAAACTTATGCTGGAATGTTGAGTTGCTTTCGTCTTTTAGTTTTTTGGCTTTGTTACTTCATTTTTTTGTAGGTGAGAGCTTTTATTTTGCAGTAGAAGTTGTGGCTAGGCAAATAGAAATTGTGGGAGAATGGGCAAGTCTATGGAACAACACGAGTTAGATGATGTCTTTGAACGGTTCGTAAACAATTCCAGCATATTCGTTGACAGAGATGTCTTAAGGCATGATTTTATACCTGAAAAATTACCGCACAGAGAAAAGCAAATTCGTTTTCTAGGCGAAATCGTTGCACCATTGTTGAAGAGTTCCAGATGCTCAAACGTATTTATTTATGGAAACACTGGCACTGGGAAGACCGCCGTCATTAAGTACGTTTTGAATCGGTTAATGATTAAGGCGAAAGAGTTCGGCGCCCCAGTAAAAGTTTGCTACGTAAACTGCCGTTTGGCCGGCACAGAGTATAGGGTACTTTCAAGCTTATGTGACGCTTTAGGCATACGGGTCCCCTTCACAGGCTTGGCTGTTGGAGAAATTTTTGACAGATTTAAATCATGCCTAGACTCGCAAAAGATTTTGTTCGGCGTCGTTTTGGACGAAATAGATGCGCTGGTCAAGATGCGGGGCGACATGTTACTTTACGAACTTACTAGAATAAACGAAACCCTGCAAAACGGTAAAGTCTCCATCATAGGCATTTCCAACGACTTAAGATTTAAAGAATTCCTCGACCCGAGGGTTCTAAGTTCCCTAAGCGAAGAAGAAATAGTCTTTCGACCATACGACGCAGCCGAACTACGCGACATCTTGTGGGATAGAGCATGCCTAGCTTTTAGGGAAAACGTGCTCTCCGAAGGCGCCGTAAGCTTATGTGCCGCCTTGGCGGCTGCGGAACATGGGGACGCGAGAAGAGCTTTAGACCTGTTGCGCGTTGCTGGCGAACTTGCTGAACGTCAAGGCGCCAACACTATTACTGAAGAGCATATTAGAGAGGCTGAAAAGCGCATAGAGTATGACCAAATTATAGAGGCTGTAAGAAATTTGCCTTCCCATTCTCGACTGGTTTTGTGCAGCGTTTATTTACTAAGTAAGGCGAATGTGGGCGCTGTGATTACTGGAGACATTTACGAGGTTTACTTGGAAATCTGCGGTTTAGCGGGGCTTAATCCTCTAACTCAGAGGCGAGTAAGCGGCCTCATAAATGAGTTAGACATTCTGGGTTTGTTGAACACAAGGGTTGTGAGCATGGGACGCTATGGGCGCACCAAGAAAATTCGGCTAGGCATACCACGAGCTCTTATTAGAGAAATCTTCGCTAATGATGATAGGTTAGGCCAGCTGATCAATTATGTGCCCAAATGTTTGGCTGAGCATGCGAGTGGTAGGAGTTGAAGACGGCGGCTTTATCCGTCGACCTTTCAGCATAAATGCGCAAAAGACATTTCTTGTATGCGCTGTTTTTGAAGGCTTGTGGCTTTCAGAATGCCTAATTGAAAAGATCACGGTTGACGGTTTGGACGCCACAAAAAAACTCGTAGAATTGTTACAAAACACCAGCTTCGACATCCTAATGCTGGCAGGGGTTTCTTTCGCAGGCTTTAACGTAATCGACGCCAAAACAGTTTCTGAAACTTTCACTAAACCGGTTGTGATAGTTTGTGGGACTAAACCAGACAATTTAGCAGTGAAAAATGCGTTGCGAAAACATTTCAGAGACTGGGAAAAGCGGTGGGCGACCTTTAAAAAGTTAGGACCGATATACAGAATTGCAACAAAGCCTTACAGGGGCAGCGTGTATGTAGAGCTTGTTGGCGCAAAATTGGAATGGGTTAAAGGGCTTCTTAATGCTTTTACAGTGCTTGGTAAAACGCCTGAGCCTTTAAGGGTGGCTAGACTTATTGCCCGTGGATTGACGAGAATGGATAGTAGACTCATGTAAAGCTTATCGGTGTAACTTCAAGTGTTTGGAGATTGACAACAGGAACTATGCCAGGTGTAGGTTCAAGTCCCATTTTCTTTTGATAATCTGTTTGCAACTGCCATGCACCTGAATTCACGATTAAGGTTCCTCTATAATTACTGTATTGCAGTACATGAACGTGACCGGCGTGAAATATGTCTGGAATGCGCTCGATAACTAATAGGTCTTGTGTTTCTGGAGCTATAGGCGTTCTTTGTCCATAGATGGGCGCTAGGTGTCTGCTGCGGAGAAGAAATTCCATGGCTTTAGCTGGCGCAGTAGCTCGCATGTTTGGAATGCTTGCAAATACGTCATCTAAGCTTCGGCCATGATAAAGCAAGAGTTCAACTCCGTGAAGGCTAATTATACATGGGTCGCTAAAGGAGTAGACTTTTCTAGTTTTGCATAACAATTCCACATAGCGTTCTGGTAGGGCTGGCTGGGGTAGCGCTTTACGGGCGGCGTCGTGGTTGCCGGGTATTATTATGAGTTCGATGTAATCGGGGATTTGTTCGATAAGTTCAGCAGCCAATTGATACTGCTTGTCTACGTCTTTAACTGCAAGTTCTTTGACCTGCCTAGGATAAACACCTATGCCGTCGACAATGTCGCCAGCAATAATCACATATTTCACATGACTGGCAATTTCTTTTAGGCGGCTGTCGCCGTACTTCCCATTTAACCAAAGCAAGAATCGGTTGAAGCATTCTTTCATGAACAGTTTACTGCCCACATGCAAATCTGAAGTTAGCACTGCGTAGACAGGCTCGGCGCACTTGTTCGGAACTTTTTGAGGTGTTTCTGGCAGAATGAAGTCTTCGGCGATGAAAAGGTCGTTCCGCCCCTTTATTAGTTGGACGCATACGACTTGGTCAAGCAATAAAGCCCTTGCTTTCTCCATAAGCTCTGGAGAAGCGTTTCTTGGCATAATCACCGTTATTGCCGCTTCTAAATCTTCTATCCTCAAAATGATTCTTTGGTTTGCCTCACGTTTTTCCATAATCATGCCAACAACTTTAACTCTGGAATTGGCTGCGCTTCTTCGCGCTTCAGAGATGGATATGGCGTCTCTGAGGTCTATGCGTTGCTTCAAGAGCCTTTGCAGTCTTTTGAAACGGTCACGAAAATAACTTAAGTAATCTTCAATAGAACCATTAGTGCAAACCTTATCGGTGGAATCCATTAACACTCGCAAGTTTGTAGGCACGTTCTTGGCGTAGGGACAAAAAGCGCGCTTAGACTCTTGCAAAGTCGAAGAAGAAACGGGAGCTTCTTCCTTCGTTGCTGGAACAGTTTCCTTTATAATTTCTTCAAGAAAAAGCCGATTTATAAAAAGAGGCTTCTCTTGTTGCGACTCAAACTTTTTAACAGCAGCTTCCACAATCCTTTCTGGGTCCCCTGTTTTTGATATTAAATGTAAAAATTCAAAGGCTTCTCTATCGAGTTGATAACCATATGAAATGGCATAACTCACCGCCCTCTGAAGCTTTTCGTTTTCGCTCATAACTTCAATTTTCTCCATTCCATTCTCTTAGGAACAACAATAACCCCCTCAACATCATCGCCTATCTGTTCTGTTTCTCCTATTTGATGAAGGTAACCCGTGATAGCCGCTGTGACGGCATCAATTTCATGAGCACTCAACATACGTGTTTTAATGTCTCCTCCTAAACCTATATGCGTAAACACTGTTTGAATTTTTCCCCACTCCTTTAAAGGCATGCTTAAAGCTTTACGTGTCGATAACGGATGAATCTCAATGACGCTAAATCCTCGAAGGCGAAACGCATCAGCCAATTTCATAGCCCTTAATGTAAGCTTTTTCATAGCTGCAAATGCAGGCGGAAAAACAGAATATCCATGTCTCCGCATTTCCTTATCAGCAAAACGCATGGCCCCATGAATGGGGAGACTTAAGGGCGCATCTACCGCTATAACGGTTGGGCGGAGTCTAACTGAGCACTCTATTATTTCAGTATCGTGATACAAATGACAAGTTTGAACAGCCTTTTTCTTTAAAACCGCCCATCCAGAAGGGTTCGTTTCTTTGGCGGCTAAATCTATACCTATCACTACAATTTTCGACATTTCTAATTTTATCACCACACTTTATATATTACAGTCTCCTTTTAGATAGGTTAAAACTTTTCACGTGAGAAAAATGGAACTGCGAAAAGTTCAACAAACCCCAAGCGGAACATTCTTCGTCTGCCTACCAAAAACTTGGGCGGAACAAAACGGGCTAAACCGAGGCTCAATCGTAGCTCTTTCCGAGACAAGTAACGGAAGGCTCATCATAGACTCCAAATACGACGTTGAACGGGCGCCAAGAATAATTACGCTAAAGCCTGGACCATATTTGGACAGAGAAGTAATCGGCAAATACCTGTTAGGATACGACATAATTCGTGTGGAAACGAAAGATAAGATAAGCCCAGAAATACGTGAAGGCGTAAAGCAAGCGGCAAGCAAACTTGTAGGACTAGAAATCATTGAGGAAGACTATTCAAAAATTGTTTTGCAATGCCTTCTTGAACCCTCAACCTTCCCACCTGAAAAAGTGCTTAGGCGTGAATACTCCATTGCCGCCAGCATGCATCGAGACGCAGTTACAGCGTTAATTGACGGTGACATCCACTTAGCGAAAAACGTTATAGCCCGAGACAACGAAGTAAACCGCCTCTACTTCCTCCTAGTGCGAATACTAAGAACCGTAATACAAAACCCAAGCCTAAGCGAAAAGCTTGAAATCCGACCCATAGACTGCTTGGATTACCGGCTTGCAGCAAGCCTAGTCGAAGCCATAGGCGACCAATCAGCGCACATAGGAGAAAAAGTAACAAAAATGGACGGCAAAAAACCAGAAGAAAGCTTGGTGCGATTAATCCTCCAGTTTCACAGCCGTATTTACGAAACACACGAAAACGCTTTAAACGCACTATTCGCCCACGACATTGTCGTGGCAGAGCAAATAAAAGACGAAAAAACAAAAATAACCGAAGCCTTCCAAGAACTCGAAACAAAAATAACAACCTACAACGCCAAAGATGCACCCCAAATTCTTGCCGCAGTCTCAGCCATCTACCGCATCTACGACCACACCGTAGACATCGCAGACCTAGTCATGCCAAAACTCCCATAACTGGAATAAAGTGAAAAACCATGCACAAAACATACCACAACGAGAAACAATACCACATCCAATGCAAACCCGGCGACTTAGCAAAATATCTGCTTATCCCAGGCGACCCAGAACGAGTGGAAAAAATCGCAAGTTTATGGGATGAAGCACGAGAAATATCTTGCCACCGCGAGTTTAGAGCCTTCACTGGCAAATATAAAGGCGTGAATCTCTCAGCCCTTTCAAGCGGCATAGGACCAGCCGCTATGGCAATAGTTGTAAACGAAGCAGCAAACATTGGCGTTGAAACCTTCATACGAGTTGGCAGTTGTGGCTCCATCCAACCACACATCAAATGTGGCGACCTCGTTATATTAAGCGGAGCGGTGCGCCTAGACGGAACCAGCAACAACTACGCCATTGTTGAATATCCAGCCCTAGCCCACTACGAAGTTTTACTAGCCTTAATCGAAGCAGCAGAAAAACTAGACATCAAATATCACGTTGGAATCGCAGCCACAACCTCCGACTTTTACGCTGGACAAGCAAGAACCCGCACACAACACCAAAACCTCATAAACACGTTAAAACAAAACGGCGTATTAGCCTTCGAAATGGAAGCCGCAACCCTATTCACACTAGCCAACACATTCAAACTAAGGGCTGGATGCATCTGCGCCGTCTACGCAAACCGCATTACAGGCGAGTTCACACCAGGCGCAGGAGAAAAAACTTGCACCCAAACAGCAACAGAAGCCATGAAAATCTTAAACGAATGGGACAAAGCAAAACAGAGGAAAAAGAAAAACAACTTCTATCCATCCTTACTTAAAATGGGCAACGTTTAACCAAGCCGGGGTGGCAGAGTGGTAATGCGCTGGCCTCGAGATGCCAAGCCGAAAAAAGAAAACGGGGCACAGAACAAGCAAGCCAGTGGCGCCTTTGCGCCTCAAGGGTTCAAATCCCTTCCCCGGCGCCAATTTACCAGGAGTGTAAAATGAATGGTTGAAAACATCAGAGTGGCGGCTTTAAACTCGAATAACCTTGTTGATAGAATTAAGTTATGTTGGGGGCATCTTAAGAACTGGAAACGTTTGAAGATCGTGCAACAAAGTAGAGAATGGTTAGAGAGTTTATTCCGCAGAAACTGATGAAGAAAGTTGGATTATGCCCTTGTAGGGCAAATCCCGAGAAAAAAGAGATTGAAAGCCGATATGACCTTGGAAAAGAGTTTGAAAATTGCCTTTTTATATCTTGTTTATGGGTCAATAAAGACTATCAAGGCAAAGGCGTCGGGAAAACTCTTCTAAATCACTTTCTAAACAGTGAAACATTCAAGAATTCTGATGGCGCATTAGTCTATGTTACAGAAAGAGACGAAAGCTGGGACAAACACATCCATTGGCCCGCAGGACCCAAAGAATTCTACCTTAAAGCAGGATTTAACGTTATAAAAACGCTAAGCAACCAAGTCGGATATGTGCTTTATTACAAAAATATGCGTTTGTAAAAACAGAATAAGGCAAGGATTTAGAAAACGCATATGGACGCAAAAAGTCCGCGAAAAGAAGACTTTTAGTCGAATTAAGATTCAGTGCGGGGGGTGGGATTTGAACCCACGAAGGCCTTCGCCACGAGGTCCTAAGCCTCGCTCCTTAGACCAGGCTTGGAAACCCCCGCTTCTTGTTTTATTTTTGGAAAACTTTGAGTTAAGTGT
>JAWCNH010000045.1:0-8221 GCA_038848765.1 Bathyarchaeia archaeon | reverse complement strand
TATGAAGGGTAAGTTCAAAGGCGGTTGGTTAAACAGGTAGAAGGGCGCTGAGCCAGCCATTCTTGGCCAGATTTCCGGTTCATATCCATGATGTCTATATGTTCTTATCATGGCTTGGGCAACTTCTTCTTTCACCGAAATCTGCGCCCATGGATAGCAGTCATGCACTTGAATTTTAACTTCTGGAAATCCTTTTTCTTTCAAGTGTTTTCTAAGTTTTTGCAGAATCTCGTTTGTTTTCATGTTTGGGACAAGCCTAATATCCACTTTAGCCCTCGCAACATTAGGCAAGACGGTCTTCGTGCCCGGTCCTGTGTATCCAGCTATTATTCCGTCAACGTTTATTGATGGAGAATACAAGTATCTTTTCAGGAGTTCTATGCCATGAAGGTCTTCTGAAAACCGTAGGACATCTATTTCTTTTCTGAATGTTTCTTCGTCAAAGGTTTTTTCCAGCTTTTCTAACAATTTCTCTTCTTCGGGGCTTGGCGGTCTCACGTTTTCGTAAAAGTCTTTGATTGCTATTTTTCCATCTGGCGTTTTAAGGGACGTTAACGCCCATAGGAGTTTCCATACTGGGCTGTCTACGCAACACGCCAACGAAGAGTGGATACCTCTTTTGGTTGGGCCTCCCCATTTTCCGCCTTGGCAG
This sequence comes from Bathyarchaeia archaeon, assembly GCA_038848765.1. Taxonomy (GTDB): domain Archaea; phylum Thermoproteota; class Bathyarchaeia; order Bathyarchaeales; family JAWCNH01; genus JAWCNH01. The sequence goes on along the minus strand of JAWCNH010000045.1, from coordinate 7,569 downwards.
ATTAGTTCCAGATAGATTATTCCTTTTACTCCGAGTTCCATGATGACTTTTCCTTTCATGTCTTGGGCGGGGATTGGGAAGAAAACTGCGTCTGCCTTCTTTAGTTTTGTTTCGTATTCTTTCACGAAGTCGGGCAAGTGTATGCTGCCAAGCTCTTCTTCGCCTTCGATGACGAAGATTAGGTTGATCGGCAGCTTTCCTTCCACTTCTAGGATTGATTGGCAAGCGTTGAAGAAAGCTCGTAGAGAGCCTTTTGTGTTGTAGATTCCTCGGCTGACTAAGCATTTTCCAAGAGGCTTCATGTCAATGATTTTGCCGCTGAAGGGCGGAACAATCCACATGCCCTCTTCTTCTTCAACTGGCTGCACATCATACATTCCATACACAATCAATGTTTTTTCGGTTTTAGCCCAAAGTTCGCCGTAAACAACTGGCCAGCCTTTTGTTGGAACAATCTTCGCTGTTCCACCTATTTGTTCTATGAAGCCTTTAACCATTTCCGCCGTCTCTTTCATGCCTTTTCCTTCGGCTGAAATGCTGGGTTGACGGATAAATTCTTGGACAAGTTTTAGGTGATTGTCAAAATTTTTGTCAATATGCTTGTGAATTTTTTCGAGGTTTTTATGGAACTGCATGTTTTCCACTTCTGCAGTTGCTAGTATAGTTGACTAATATTATTTTTGTTTTGTCGTTAATACTTTCAAGGCAATGGACATTTATGTTACCATGACTAAAGATAACATTAAACCAGAACTGGTGGCAACAATGAATTTAAAACGGCTGGTGTGGAAGGTTCTAATCCTATTACTTTTGCTCAACACAATTGCACAGTCTTTCTTTCTCGTAGCAGCCCCAGAAGAGACCATGCCAATTTATAGGCTTAGAAACCCGTTTGCGGGCACTCTTACTTACACCCTTCAAATTGAAACAAATGTTTACGGCAACTCGAAAGTAACAAGCTTATGGATTCCACTGATAAAAAACGAAACAGCAAGGCATTATGTCCAATTGAAAAGTTTTTCGCCACAACCTTCAGAAATTAGAGTAGACGATTATGGAAACATTTACGCTTATTGGAACGAAAACGCCCTACCTAAAAAAGGATATTTCACAGTAAGCATAAGTTATGCAGTTCTCTCCTTTGAAATCACTTACCTTATAGATGCGGAATCTGTTGTCCCTTACGATAAAAACTCAACAATCTACAAAAGTTTCACACACCCAGAAAAACTTATTGAGTCAAACAATGCTCAAATCAACTCCACAGCCCACGAAATCATTAGCGGCGAAACTAATCCACATGAAATGGCCTACAAAATCTACCAATATGTGGTAAACACGCTTAGATATGAAGTTCAACCAGAAGAGCACGGCGCTCTTTGGGCGCTACAGAACAAGAGAGGCGATTGCTCCGAATTTTCCTACCTATTCGTTGCGCTTTGCCGAGCAGTTGGGATTCCAGCCAAAATCAAAGTTGGATACGCCTTCCAACGGAACACAGACTCCGAAGAAAATGGGCACATGTGGGCTGAATATTACCTTGAAAATTACGGTTGGATTCCAGTAGACCCCACGTGGCATTTGTTCGACAAATTAGACCAACGCCACTTCGACACCTTACAAACTATGCCATCCCTAGAAGGCTACACAACATATTCAAACTATCAAATCCGCTATAGTGGGCAACTTCTAAACGACAAACTAACTGTCAAAATAAACCAAAACCCAGAAGCTTTACAAACTTTTCCATACGCCCAAACACTATACGAGGCAATTTTAGAAATCCAAAAAACAGACCTCATTTTCACCCTAACAAAACTGTTAGGCGCCCCAGTCCTGTTTCCCTCCGAATTCAACAGCCTCAAACAAGTCAGAAACAATGCAGACCTATATATAAGGGGGGCTGAGAACCACTGGCAACTATCCTCAGAAACGCAGTACTACCTACAAGAAGCGCAGAAAAATGCGGAACAAGCATATACCCTTGCAAGAAACATCCTCCTTAAAATTATTATTTTAATATTAACTTTCCTCGTCGTTCTCAGCGTAATTGTTGCAGTTGTCATAATGAAAAGACACAAAAAAATGCCAGTGCAAGGCTATGAGTATGCGCAGACCATAACCTTTAACGAAGCTTATTTACGTGGAACCATTAACATTTATTTGGGAAGTCATAAGCCTTGATGGTAGGCATCGTTGGAAAGCCAAACACTGGCAAATCCACATTCTTCAGCGCTGCAACGCTTGCACCTGCAGAAATCGCCAATTATCCCTTCACAACAATAAAACCAAACCGTGGAATCGGCTATGTGCGTGTCCCATGCGTCTGCAGAGAATTCAAAGTAAAAGACAATCCAGCCAACTCCCTATGCATAGACGGAATACGCCTCATACCAGTAGAACTAATCGACTGCGCAGGCTTGGTGCCAGGCGCATGGCAAGGCAGAGGCTTAGGCAACCAATTCCTAGACGAAATCCGAAAAGCAGACGCTCTCATACACATCGTAGACGCAGCGGGCGCCACAGACTCTGAAGGAAGAATAGTCAAGCCGGGAACGCATGACCCCCTTGAAGACGTGCGTTTTCTGCAAGTGGAAATCACAATGTGGATGGCAAACATTCTAAAAAGAGACTGGCCGAAACTCGCCCGCACCGCAGAATCAGGCACAAAAGACTTGTGTGCTTTATTGGAAGAAAGGCTAAGCGGACTATCCATAAAAAGAGCCCACATATTTGAAGCCATAAGAAAAACTGGATTGAACGCTGAAAAACCCACCGCCTGGAGCGAAGAAGACTTTCTCAAATTTGTCGACAACCTAAGAACCATAGCTAAACCCATGCTAATCGCAGCAAACAAAATAGATTTGCCCACAGCAGAGGAAAACTTTGAAAGATTAAAAAAGCTGGGCAGCCTTGTTGTTCCATGTTGCGCCGAAGCAGAATTAGCCCTAAGGAGAGCGGCTGAAAAGGGCTTAATCGACTACAAGCCTGGAGACTGCAGCTTCAACATACTTAAGCCAGAAGCCATAACAGAAGCTCAACGCACAGCCTTACAAACAATCCAAGAAAAAATTTTGTATAAGCATGGGTCAAGCGGTGTGCAAGAAGCCATAAACACGGCTTTCTTCAAACTTTTGGGCATGATTGTTGTCTACCCAGTAGAAGACATAGAAAAACTTTCCGACCATCAAGGCAGAGTTTTACCCGACGCTTACCTCGTGCCTTACGGGACAACAGCCCGCCAACTCGCATACATCATACATACTGAGCTGGGCGAAGGCTTCATTTACGCCATAGAAGCCAGAGAGAAAAGGAGAATAGGAGAAAACCACGTTTTAAAGGACGGAGACGTCGTTTCTATAGTTAGCGCCAAGAAAAGAGCCTAACTGAAGCTTATTCGCCAGCCACTTGAACATCCTTAAACCTCATGTAAGGCGTTATGCAGCTGAAGGCAGTTTGACCAGAAACAATCTCCGTCTTATCAGAAATTCCAGTAATGTTTTTGATTAAGTCGAAGACGCTTCCGCTCACTAATCCGCCCTTCACTGGTTCAGCGATTTCGCCTTTTTCTATCATGCTTGCATTTCGAATTTCAGCGCCGAAAAATCCAGAGGCTTGGTCTGGGTTTAGCCAAGAAAAGTTGTATATTAAAAGCCCATGTGAAACCTCAGAAATTAGCTCGTCCAAAGTTTTCTTGCCAGCTTCAACCCTTAAATTCGTGGTTTGATTGTTAGGTGGAATGCTAAACTTTTCATCTATGAAAAACTGAACCAGAGACTGCCTAATTCCATTCCCAGTAGATTCTTTTCCATACTCCAATCCATAATATTGGTCGTATAGTCTATTTTGAAACTCGCCATTCTCGATTATTCTCATCTTTCGCTGCGGGTTTCCCTCATCATCGAAAGGTGAAGACTGCAAGCCGTATGGATATAAGCCGTCATCGTAAATGGTTAGTAGGCTGCTTGCCACTTTTTCGCCTTCTTCAAATTTTGATATGCCAAGCTTTAAGGCACGTCCAGTGGAATGTGCGCCGACGACTGGCACAAGCAAATCACAAAGCATGGCTGGCGAAAATATGACTTCAAGCTTTTCTGTTTTAGGCATTTTCGCTTTCAAATTTTCCTTTGAAAGCCTAGCCCAATTTCGCAACTCCTCAACTTTGACATCCTTCTGTCTTCTGGCATATTTTGTTGACCAATATTCTGAAAGGTTTTCTCCCTTGGAGGTTTTGAAACTAATTTCAGTGAAAAGCATGGTTTCCTCTTTTTCCCTGTCTAAGCCTTCGCTGTTTAAAATGAACGTGCGAATATAGTAGGCTTTAACTTTGGCGAAAGGCAATTCCACTTTTTCAGCGTCTGCAATGTTAATGAGTTGTTCTGCAAGATCGCGAACGGTTTCTTCCGCATTGTTTTTTATGTCTTTATCCACAATGTCAACATGCTCAGTCTTCTTTTCAGTTGGGAAGGTGAATTTTTCTTCTGGTTTAGAGTTGGCGGCAATAAACATGGCGTTTTTTATGCATTCTTTAATCTGCGAATCTTCCATTCGATTAGAGTTTGCAGAGCCAAAGCCCTTATCTAAAATGCGAATGCCGTAGCCTACATGCTCAACCACGTTGAGAAGTTCAATTTCACTGCGCCGAATATACAATTGCGTAACAGTTGGCACTTGCATGTAAACTTCGTAGCCGCGTGCCTTCGTAGCTTTTAATTCCACCTCAATTTTGGACAACATAGCTTCAGCCGCCACTTACTATAGCCTCCTTAACACGGATGGGCGGTCCACCGCTTGAGACGCGGACAAAGTCTTCGTAGCCTTTTCCGCAACTGCCAGCGTGTAACTTGAAGTCTTTGCCAACGGCGTCTACTTGTTGTAGCAATTCTAACACTTTTCCAGAGAGTGAAATCGACCTTAGCAGTTTTGTAAGTTTTCCATGTTCAATTAAAAAGCCTTTTAAAGAGGATATTTGAATGCCGCCGCCTAATGGGTCTTCCATTCCGTGAGAGCTTTTTATTAAATAAACGCCATATTTCACGTCTTCAATCATTTCCTCCAGCGTCCAGTCGCCTTTCTCGAAGTAGGTGTTGCTCATTCTCACATAGATTTTATGGGAAAAGCTTTCAGCCCTTCCATTGCCAGTTGGCAAAGCAGAAAGTGCAGCAGCCGTTTCTCTTGTGTGTAAGAATCCTTTTAGTATTCCATTTTCAACTAGCACGTTTCTTTTCGATTTTATTCCTTCATCATCAAAAGCGTAGGTTCCATAAGCTTTTTCGTAGGCGCTGTTATCAACGATTGTAACGTTTTCCGAAGCCACTTTCTGGTTTAGTTTTCCCGAAAGAAAAGAACGGTTTCTCAACACTTGGTCTGCTTCTAATCCATGCCCAAAAGATTCGTGGGCGATTAATCCAGCCATGTCTTGGTCAAGAACAGCGGGCAGTTTTCCACTGGGCGGCTGTTCAGCATTTAACAAAGCTATGGCGTCTTTCGCAGTTTCTGTGCAGACAGCGTCAAAATCAATGTTTTCTAAAAATTCATATCCAACTCCATAGGCACCATTCGAATAATAATCCATCTGAACATTTTTCCCAAATTTTGCGAAGGCTAAAAGTATTAGTCGCACCAAAGGTATTTTAGCATACAGCCTGCAGCCTTCCGTGTTCATAAACTCTTTTTTGCCAATTCCTTCACTATAACGCACAGATGCACTTGCAATCTTTTCGTCTATCATTAATTTTTTGTAGATGTCACGCATAAGCCTAATTTTTTCTTCGAGGCTGACGTCTGCCAAGTCCTTTTTAACCTTCACCTCTTCTTTAACAGACCAAGGCTTTAGTGGCACGTAAACTGACTTTTCCTTGCCTACTGGCGAAAATTTTGCCAAGTTTGTTGCTTTTTCAATCAGTTTTTTCTCTTCTACGCCTGCAAGGCTTAGGGCTCTCCATTCTTTTCCTTTAAGCACTCGTAAATGGAAGCCTTCATAGGTTCTGTAGGAAATATTTTCTTCTGCCTTGTCTTTTGCGATTCCTCTGGAAATTGAGGATTCAAATCTTGCGTCTCCGTAGTCAACTTTGGCGTCGGCAAAAATTTTCATGAGTTTTTCAAGAAGCTCCGTGGTTTCGCTTTCCGACATATTTGTCTCTCCTAAGCGGTTACTCTTAATAGACAATTGTGCTTTAACGTTTGCGTCCTTTACTCTCCAAATCTGCGTTTTCGTTTTTGATATGTTCTTACTGCACGTAGCAAATCTATGCGACGAAACTCTGGCCAATAAACGTCTAAAAAGCAGAGTTCGCTGTAGGCGCATTGCCAAAGGAGGAAACCGCTGAGTCTTTCTTCGCCTGATGTTCTTATAATGAGGTCTGGGTCTTGCTTTTCTAGATGGGAAGTGTAAAGGAATTTTTCAAAGGTTTCTTCGTCGATGTTTTCAGACGCCAATTTGCCTTCTTTCACGTTTTGGGCAATCTTTTTCGCTGCGTCCACGATTTCCGCTCTGCCTCCGTAGGCTAATGCGAGATTCAAGAAATACTGGTCATAATTTTTTGTGGATTCTTCAACTTGCCTAATCAGTTCTTGAAAACTTTTGGGCAAGAGTCCGAGGCGACCAATTACCTTTACGCGTATTTTGTGTTTGTGTATCCTTTCGTCAGAGAATAGCTTTCGCATTTTGTCTTCAGCAAGCTTCATGATTTCTTCAACTTCTTGAGGTGGCCGCCTAAAATTTTCTGTGGAAAAAACGTATAGTGTGATGGACTTAACCTTTAAGTCTAGACACCAGTCTAATAATTGCTCAACTTTTTCTGCTCCAAAGTGATGTCCAATCCAAGGGTTAAGCGCATGCTCCATTGCCCATCTTCTGTTCCCATCAAGTATTATTGCGATATGTTCTGGCATGGAGCCGTTTTTGATTTGATGCCATAACCATTTTTCATAAGCCCTATAGACGCCGAAGATGGAGAGCAGCTTCTTAAGCATTTTTTAACCTCGAAACTCAGCATTTTCTAAGGCATAGGCGCATGGGCAGTTGCGTGCCATTGGTAAATGCCTAACCGTTTCTATTAAAATTTGCTGGATAATCGGCGCGATGCGTTGCGCAGTTTCCCTAACCTCTTTCACGGTCAATTGCTCTTGCATTCCAGCCGCCTTGTTAGAAACATAGCATAACGTTGCATAACACATTTCCAGTTCCCGCGCAAGCACAGCCTCAAGAGAACCAGTCATGCCTACAACGTCGCAGCCCAACTGACGAAACATGTTGATTTCAGCGGGAGTTTCAAAACGTGGCCCCTCGGTGCATACTAAAACAGCCTTATCCCAAAATTTGGCGGCACAAGCTTCCGCTTTCACTATCAGAACAGAACGAATTTCTGGGCAATAAGGCTGAGACATGTCCACATGCACCGCAGCTTCATCGTAAAACGTGACTGGTCTTAAACGGCAAAAATCCACAAAATCATGCGGAACGACGATGTCACCAGGGGACATGTTTGGGTTGATTGCGCCCACAGCGTTTGTTGAAATAATTCTTTTTACGCCAAGTTGATGAAGGGCTTTGATGTTGGCGCGGTA
>JAWCNH010000044.1:0-8232 GCA_038848765.1 Bathyarchaeia archaeon | reverse complement strand
TCTCAGATGGTTATATCTTTTAGGTTTAGAATCTACCGTAGGTATCGTCTGGTTGCCCAAAACTTTTCATCTATGAATGGGCGAACAGCCCGACGATACATGGGAGAAAGAAATACCTAAAATTGAAAATTTCGAAAATTTTGTTCTAATGTTACCCTATTTTAGGTGGTGCTTGCTAAAAGTATTGTTTTGAGGATGTTGATGCCGTCTCGGAGAGGATTCAAATGTGAGCATCCGTCTTTTCGTTTTCGAGATGAAATCGGCACTTCGTGGATTATGTTGCCGTTCTTTAAGGTTTTCACGGTTAGCTCTGTTTCAACTTCGTAACCTTCAGAAACCACATGTAGTTCTTTGAGTATTCTCCTTTTGTAGGCTCGGAATCCAGATTGGCTGTCTGTGACGTGTTTTTTGGTTAGTATTCGGATGAGAAGATTAATCATGCTGTTTCCAAACAAGTGAAGCTTCTTCGTTGAATTTTTTCCATTGCTGTCTCTAAATCTTGACCCTAAGACTACGTCGGCGCCATTTAAAATGGGTGTTAGCAACGTCTTTATGTCTTCTGGACTGTGGGAGCCGTCTGCGTCAATGGTTATTATAATGTCTCCTTGGGCGGTTTGAAAACCACGTTTAAGGGCATAGCCTTTCCCTCTGTTTTTCCCATTTGAAAGCACAGTTGCCTTAAGCTTGCTCGCCACTTCTCTTGTGCGGTCGGTGGAGCCGTCGTCGACAACTATGATTTCGTATGGGAATTGCAAAGATTCCAATGTCAAATGCGTTCTTATGAGCACATCTTCTATGGTTTTCTCTTCGTTGAACGCTGGAACAATCACTGAAATCGTAGGATTCAAAATCCTATCCTCTTATTAATCATTAATAAAAAGTAAGGCTGGTTTTTTAAATCTCTATGGTAATCTTTTACAGAATTTGAATCTAGAACATTTGGCAAGATGCTCTATAACGAAATTTTTAATTCTAGAAGGGTGCGATAGCACGAATTAAAACAGTAACCATGAAAGCGACGCCAAGCGCTAACGCTACAAGTCTCAGACGCTCTTTGTCAATCACAAAATCGCCAAATGATTCAGAATAGGAAGACAACAATTCCGACGTTATTAGCAAAATTATTGCCGAAACAGCAATCCACAAGCTAATATCTGACATGGAAAGTGGAAACCGCATCTAGCCTAGGCTCCTAATATTTGATACCACAACTCAATCGTATCCAAATCAGGCGAGACAACATCCCTTGTTATCGTAACAGCTTTTCCAGACGCTTTCGCCAAAGCACATGCGACAGCGCTAGCTAAGGGGCAGCCTAAAATGTGGATGCTTTTCAACCTGTGTTCCAGAGAGTAAAGCTCCTTATAAACTGAACCAGAAATCCTCACATGTATTAAGTTGTTTTCTAAGCGGATTTCCACTTCTCTTGCGAGTTCTAAATTGGCAACAATTGCTGAAGGAAGCGTTTCCTGCAAAGCTTCTAGGGTGATTTTTGTAAAGTCTTTTCTCAGTTCTTTTTCCAGCATATCCAAAACGCCATATCCAGGCGGTGTGATGCATATTCCTTTTGGGTTTTCGAGGATGAACTGTTTTTTCGCCATTTCCTCTATGCTTGGCAATGTGGTTGTTTCTTCCGCAGATATGAGGACAACCATTTCTTTTAGTCCTTTAAGATAATCTGGGAGATAGACGTCTTTTGGGAAAGGCGGTATGTAGAGGGCTTTTCCTTTGTATCCCAAGTCTTCAATGATTCTGTCTATGGTTGTGTAGGATGAGATGGCTGTGGAATCCAGAAGCGTTTCCTTCACGAATTTAACTGGTCTAACGAAGAGGAAAAGAGCGCCCCAAAAGGTGAGACCTAACCCAATGAAGGCTAAAACCGTGGAAGAAGTGATTATTGACCCTACCAGTGCCAAGGCGCCAAAAGCAATGAAGGGAACTCCAACACGTCCAGAAGGCACGCTTTTAAACTTTTTCAATTGCATTCTCAAAAACTCATTCTCGCTTTGCAACGCCTGCAACGACCTAACCAAATATTTAACCGTGACTGGCTCCGCTTTATCCACGGTTTCCTTTGGTTTTTCCTTGTCGCCTTTATGTTCGCCTTGTGACATTGCCTTCAATTGATATGTTAGGAAAGGCTCCTATTAAAATTTCCACACAAGCTTTGGAATATTATGCCTAACCGCCAAGTCCTTTCTAATAAGCCCATAGTTTTCTAGACCATTCAATATGCCTAATGCTTTTTCTGGGCTTATTTTTTCGCCAGTCGATTTTTGAAAGTCTTGAAGTATCACCTTAAAGGTTGCCTCTTTACTTTCTTGACTCAGTTTTTGAACTGTTTGTAACATAAGTTTGTCTTCTTGCGACGCATAGTTCTGGAAGATTCTCAAATTGTTTTGCCTTTTCCGTGCTTCGTTAAGATAGTATCCAGTTTCTAGAACCGTTGCAAACAGAATTGTAGCGGCTAGGAGAAACTGCAAAAGCGGAACACCGATGGAAACCAAAGATTGCTGCTTTAATGGTTCCCAATGTTTAGCGATAGATTCGCCAAAAACTAGAAGCGTTTCTTCTTGCTGCCTATAACTCTGTTCGCTTGAAGAGAAACTGATTAAGCTTATTCTAACATACTTCTGTTGAATGGTAACTCCGGTTTTAAACAAGGCCTTCTCATACCAGTAAAGCGTGGTCTGGGTATAATTCTGCGAATTCTTAAACACCAAGAAACGGGCTATGAGGGGGATTTCTGGCAAAAGCTCTACGTCTCTTGAATCCAAAACGGAAACAAGCGGAAACTGTCCTTGGGCGGTTTGCCAGCTTATAAGGCATACTTCCCAACTGTGAAGGTTTGAAAGACTGCTTGCGACACCAATAACCACATAAACTGTGGGATTCGAAAAATTCATTGGGAAATACCCGTAAACAAGCGATGCATCCTGCTTGGCTATTCGCTCGTAATTGAAGTCTCTGTAAAGAAACTTCAAATCATATTCAGGCATTTGAGGAAAAATGTTAAGACTGCTTTCCCAACCAGACGTGACCTCAACTGTTCCTTGAGCAATGGCGAATGCAGGCGCATTTATGCTCACGGCTATGGCTGAACAGACAAGTAGCAGAAGAATCAGTTTCGCCCAAAAAATCGTTGATGGAGCTTTTCTTAAAGGATTAAAGAATTTGCCACAATTTAGGCAAAAGTTTTGGAAACTTCGCAGAGCATTCTTGCATTGCGGACAAAGCCGAGCACGTCTTGTCTTTGGGAAAACCTTTATTTTCAAAAACTTTTCTGAAACGAAAAGGGTAAGCAGCATACCTGCAAACGTGAGCACCAAGCCCGCGACCGTGTGGAAGAGTGTCATAGCAATTTCTTCGCCGAACAGGTAAGCTATGGAAAGGATGGTTGTTATGCGGAGAATGTTTAAAATTTCAAACACGAAGAAGCCTAGAAGGAATATGACAAATTTTTTCCAAGCTGGAGCTGATATGACGAAGGCTAGGAAAGCAGCAAACATAGCGAAAGCTATGAGAGTATAAATGCCAGAACAAGGCAAATCTATGGTGAAGGCGGCTTGTTTTCCGCTTTGGGACGGAAGCGTTAAAGTTGGAGAGGCATAAGAGGTTGTTAATGTCACGGGCACTCCAAAAAGCTTCAGTAGGGCGTAGGAGGCTTGAGTGTTAATGTTTGCGAGAAAACCGCCCAAAGTGTACATGGTTTCATTTGGCAACGGCACCAAAAACAAAAGAAACAGTATGGGAAAAATTAACACACGAAGCGCTTTCATGTTAAAGAGAATTAAGGTTACGCCAATAACAAATATGGGCAACGACAAAAGATGATACTCAAGCGAATAAAAACTGTAAGAGCCATACCAGTAAAGAATAAAGGCGATGAGGCAGAGGCTTAAGCCAATAAGCTCATCCACATACCTTCTCCTGTCTCGTTTTTGAAGCTTCTCTAGGGCGAGCGAAGCTTTAAACGAGTCCCTTTTCATGTAAAAGAGAAGGCTGACAAAAAAGGGCATTAAAAGGAGATGGCTAAGAGCTTCACTGTTTAGGGCTTCGTTCACGAGAATTTCTAAATCATGCCGATAAACAACAAAAACCAATAAAACAACAAGAAACAATGCCAAACCATGCGCATAGTAAGCCTTTATTTTCGCAAAAGCTTCCCTAAAAAGTTCTTCAAGTTTTCTCAAAGAATTGTCTCCCTCTCGAATCAGGGAAATTTTAGGATTCTAAAGCTAAAGGGAAAATTACTTTTTCTTTTTATGCCAAAACAAGCCTACGCCAACAAGCATAGTCACTAATGCGCCTATACTGCCAACGACGGGAAAATCTGGCACGACATTGAATGATGTTGCTCTAATCATAATCGTACAATTTATTCCAGCCTTTGTTTTTCCTCCATCTCCAATAAAGAAGGCTTGGACACCCCAGTCACCCTCTATAGTCGGTGTGTAGCTGCTGTTTGCATAATAAATCAATTTTCCATCCCATGTGGAATCGTTGCTCCAAACTGGAACATTTGCAGTCGTGTAGGCGGTAGTTTCGTTTGGATACTTCCACAAGAACGTTACATGTGTTACATTCTTATCAGTTGTGCCAGCAGTCGCCGTAACTAAAGTTCCTGGAAACACGATTTTACCATGATAATTGGTGGTGACAGCGTAGCCTGAGTTTATGGCGCTCCATTGTGCATTTGCCAAGTTTACACTAAGCGCTATAATAGTAGCAATAAAGAAAACGATTATCGCGGTGTAAGCTAACTTCATTATTTCTCCTTCGTTAAAATGTAAATAGGGAAAGTAGCATAAAAGGTGGTATGGAAAGAAACTATAGAACAAATACTATTTCTTCTATGCGTTGTTATTTTATGCGTATTTGCGTTTGAAAATTCCAGCAGCAACTGCGAAACTTGCCAAGCCAAGAATTGGACCAAAAGGATATTCTGGAACCACATTTTGCAGCGGCACAGCAACTTCTATTATTGGAACCTGCGTGTTAGAGTTAATCCACACAACCACAGCCATTACTTGACCTGGCGCTGGAACAAAACCCTCTCCATTAGCGTCTGCGTCCGCAACCATGGCTTTTCCAGCGTCAGATGAAGGCATGTTTCCCCCATCTACAAAACGCCAAATAGCCTCTTGCACATCACGCCAAGTCCCCTGTTTGTGGTTTAGTATGTAGTTAACTTTGTCCCAATCTTCGTCTGGATGAGGATTATTGGCGTCATAACTAGAATACAAGGTAGCAGTGTACGTTTTGCCATTATAAATATAGTGGTACTCATCAACACACCAGCCAAGATACCTACCATCCGAAACATGATAGCCCGCAGGAACATTGCTAAGATGCACATAATAATAACATTGACTACTCGGATACTCCACCCTAACATTTATGGGTGCAGAAGGCAAATTTATGTAAGGCCCAGAAGTCGCCCAAACCATTTGCATAGCACCCAGTAGAAAAACACTGGCAACCAAAGCCAACACGATGCTTTTCATACGAAGCCTTCCAATTTCCACAATTAAAATACGAAGAAGCAATTTAAAAACACACATGTAAATGAACTATAGAAAAAACGAAACAGTTTTCTATTTTCCCACTTAAAGCTGCAACATTATTTTTTGGGGCTAATGTATATGTCGAAACTAAAGGATTGAACATCATTGTCTACAAGGTAGTCGATGAAAGAAATTTCAGAAGAAACATGAAGACTTAATGTTACAAAAATAACTTCACCGGGCTTAAGCGGACTATCAGCATAATCTGGAACTATATATAAGGGGGGCTTATCCCATTGAGGAAGAGCGACAACCTGATTTTTTGAGTTCCGAAAAATTGTCTCTCCTCTTGTAAAGTTAAGAATTATTTCAATGTTGCTTTTGCTTTTAACATAGAAAGAGCGCTGTATGACCGAGCCTGGATAAACAATGCCCCAATCAAGCTGTTTTGTTCCATCAGAAAGAGTCTTTATGTCTCCCCCATATGCATCCACACCTTCAGTGCGAATTGTGCCAACGCTTGGAAAGTTGACATTGTGGAATCTGCTTAGCCACAAGGAAACTAACGTGCTTATGATTAATGTAATAGAAACTGTGAAAATTACTAGCAAAATTGTTTTCTTTGAGCGATACAGAAAATCAACGAAAGAATTTAATGAGATTTTCAAGTTTTACCACAACCGCTTGTTGATGAAAGTAACATAAATCCTTATCCATAGCCTACATTTCGTGCCAAAAATACTTTGACAGTCTTTCCATAAACGTCAAAGGAACATCTAAAAACTTTGACACAATTCCTAAACTGGAAAACATTACTCGAAGGTTTCTAGCATCTATAAAATTGATTGCGCCAATGATTGGAGCAACAAACAAATATACAACAATGAAAGCCGTTCCTCCAACAATTAGTCGTACCCAATCGGCAAAGTTAACAAAAAATAGCACCACATACGTAATTACAGCAGAAAAAAACGACGCCAAACATATTCTTGCCGAAGATTTAAAGTCCGTTTTGATTTTATACCGTTTCCAAACCCAAAAAAGCCCCAGAAACATGCTAGGCAACCCAGCCAAAATACCAGTCACTATAACACCCAATATCCCAAGCCAAGGAATAAAAAGGAAAGCAAGTGGCATTCCACAAGAGACTGTAAGCAAGCCAAGTTTCATAAGCGTCCGCGTCTCCCCCATACCAGCCAAAAAACCGCCAAGGCTGAGGCTCCCAAAAACCACGAACAAATTACTCACAACATAAATAGTTAAAAAGAAGGGAGCATAAACCCACTTCTCACCAAATAATGTCGAAACCAAAGGCTTTGAAAGAACCATTATAGCCATAGTCGCCGGAGCCAATATAAAACTGCTATACTTGACCGAAGAAGTGAAGACGGTCTTAAGTAGCTCACGTTCATTTTGGGAATCAACCTTTGAAAAAGCTGGAAAAAGCACCATTGATATGGGAGTGGTAAAAAAGGTTAATATCATGGAAAATTGAACAGCAACTTGGTAATTGCCAATCATAAGGTCTGTACAATAAAACGCCATCATAAAACCATAAAACTGAACAAGAAAACCACTTAGGATGGAAGATATTGAAAGAGGAACTCCGAAACGAAGCATCTCCTTCAGAGTCTCAGACAAATCAAAATTCTCAGCATCTTTATTTTTCAACCTCTTAAAAAGAGCAAAATATAGTAGCGCAAAACCCATTACACCTGCAGCTACAAAAGAAACAGTGTATCCCACAGTTGCGCCTAAAGCACCGTACCCAAAGAAAACAAGCAACGGCGAAACAACAACTTTAACGACAGCCAAAAAAATCAATACAAGGCTATTTAACTCCATCCTTTCAAAACCTCTAAAGCTTGACTCTGCAGCTGTCTGCAACGCTCCAGAAAATATGGTTGCCGAAACAATAGCTATAAGAAAAGAAGATTCTGGTCTACGAAACACTGTTGCCGCGATAAAACCAGCAAGACCAAACGAAAGAAAAGAGAGAACAAGCCCCATTGCAATTTCAAAAGTTAAGCCAGCGACGATGATGTTCCGTATATTTCCTTCCCGCTTAGTAGCCCTATAATAGGCGATGTAACGAGTCAAAGCTGAATTTATTCCCCAATCCCTAAACAAAACAATCATATAAGAAGGAATCAACGCCACAGAATACAACCCATACTCTTCTGGAGACATTAACCTAGCCAAAACAACCGTGCCCACAGCCATAATAATTGTAGAAGCCGCCACACCCACAAAAAGTTGAAGACTTCCAGTAGCAGACGTTCTACCTATCTCTAAAGCTTTATCCATTTGCAATATCTCCATTTTTCATGAAAGATTTAAGACACATTTTCACATAGTTTTAAAAGAAAGCTTAGGTGATTGATTGAGAGTTCTGGTAACCGGGGGCGCGGGGTTCATCGGCAGTCACACCGTAGACAGACTTCTAGCTGAAAATTTCGAAGTTACAGTCTTAGATAATATGCGAAGTGGACGACTAGAAAACATCCGTACACATATTGGCGAGAAAAATTTTCGTTTTGTCCAAGGAGACATTAGAGATTCTTGTCTGGTTAAAAAGTTAGTAAGCAATACAGATTACGTTATTCATCTGGCAGCATTAGTCAGCGTCTCAGAGTCCATAAGAGACCCGGTTTTAACTCATGAGGTCAACGTAAACGGGACGTTAAATTTGTTAAGGGCATGCATAGATTTTGGCGTTAAACGC
>JAWCNH010000043.1:0-8238 GCA_038848765.1 Bathyarchaeia archaeon | reverse complement strand
GAGTTTGTTTATGCTGAAGACGTTATGAAAATGGCGATCGTTTATGCAAACGTTATTGTCGACTACTTGACGGGCGGAAAGATGAAGCATTAAGGCACTATTCTACGTGGACTCTGAAGAGGTCTATGTCTTCTCTCATTTCTCTAGTGCATTCTAGGAATTCTCTTGTCGCTCGCCTAATGTCTTTTGATTGTGTTATATACCTGCCAACGATGATTATGTCAGCGCCATTAGCTAGGGCTTCTCTTGCAGTTTCCGGTATGATTCCACCCGCAACCGCTATTAGGAATTTCATGTCCTTAAATGCTTGACGCATGTCGGGAATAAACTGCCAAGAATGTTCCATGCCTCTGTTTTCTACGTCGATTCCACGGTGAAGAATCACAATGTCTGGGAATTCTTTTAATGTTTTAAGTTTTTGAATTGGATTTTCAACGTTCATCATGTCAACCGCCGCGTAAATTCCAAGTCTTTTTGCCTCGTGTATGAAGCCGTCTAGTGTCTCCTTTGCCGCTAGACCAGACGCAACCACTGCGTCTGCTGTTTCTTCGAAGGCTATGTCCACCTCAACTTTTCCGACATCTAAGGTTTTCAAGTCGGCTAGCATGAAGATGTCTTTTGCTATTTCTCTCAAGTCCCTTATGACTTTCGTTCCATACTTCTTTAATAGGGGCGTGCCGACTTCCAAGATAATTCTGTCGCTTTCAGGCAATTCTGCAATTATTTCCTTCGTTTTCTCTAAGCTTGGGATGTCAAGGGAAATCTGCAGGTAAGGCGGTCTCCACAGCCTCGGCACTCTGAAGCCCATAATTGGGTGTTTAGCCCTATCCTTGTCATAGAAGATTTTCTCAAGGGAAGGATACTTCGCTAAGGCTCTTTTCAAGGCGAGTTTCGTAGCGCCATAATTATAATGGTAAATTCGGCGGTAATCTTTGGCGTTTGGATGAATGAAAACACTGCAAACAATCACCCAATCATCAACCTTATCCTTGGGAATGATCCCTTCCTCAACCGCATCCGCCACAGCCTTGGCAACCGCAGCCTGCGCCGGACCAAAAACCTTGCCGGCCTCTTCAAGATTCCTCACAGTCACTTTCGGCACAAGAAGCGTGTGAGGCTTAGGTGGAAGATTAGGTCTAACAACAGCCAAAAGAGGCGTATGCCCAGCCGACAAATTCGACAACCCATTTGCAAAAGCCTGTCCAACAGGGCCCTCCTTGTCGCCAATCATGAGGTCTATGTGGGCAACCTCTTCTCCTTCGCCGACAAGAGCCTCCCCAATCAAATACGTATATCGCCCATTAACCGACACCGGCTTGGCTTGCAACACGTTTCTCTCATAAACATCCTTAAATTCAACATTGAATTCTTTCATCCACTGATAAAGAGTGTCGCGATGTATTCCCAAAATCTTGGAAGTGCCGGCAATCGTCGGCTTATTAGTTTTCTTAAGCTCCATTTCTTTCCTCATAGCTTCAGCTAATTGTCGGACAAACTCTTCTCTTGTTCCAGGTCTTTTAGCGTTAAACTCCGACATTGCATTTATCCCATAGAAGAATTAAGCGGTAGAAGTATTTAAGACTGTCGGAACTTTCCTATGTTAAAAACATTATTCCGACGAATGGTTAAGGTGCAATGTCGTGTTTGTTGTAGGGTTACTTGAAGGTCTCTTCTAGAGATTTAATGAAGGCTTGGGTTAGTTCGGTATTGAATCCGACAAAAATAACTTCTTTTAGGGTTGTTTGTTTGTCTATATGTTCCTTAAGCTCTTGCATCATAATTTTTGCTGCTTCTTCTGGCGGGAAACCGCCTACTCCAGTGCCCAAGCCTGGAAAGGCTATGCTTCTTATCCCTTTCTCTTTGGCGCATTCTAACGCCCCTTTCATGGCTAATTTTATGTTTTGTCTTTCTATATGCATTGCAGGCTTGCTCATTGTTGGCGCATGAATTACGTATTTTGCGTCCAATTTACCCGCACTTGTGGCAACTGCCTTTCCCACAGGGACGGGTGCATGTTTTAGGGCTTCTTCTTCGATTTCTTTTCCTCCTGCACGTTTTATGGCGCCTGCTACTCCTCCGCCCATCATGAGAAGGCTGTTTGCAGGGTTTACTATGGCATCTGTGGTTTGTTTGGTTATGTCTCCGCTTGTGACGATGATTTTTACATCCTTATAATGGCGTTCCATGCGTTTTTCTCCTCTTCTGTTGTCTATTGTTTTGTTGTTCTGATAAAATTTATCTGTGAAGAAGAGTGAAAGGATTCCTGTATATGTAGGGTGAAAAGTTGTGCCCTTGTTTTCTATTAAGTTAAAGGAGAAGTTGGAGACTGGTGTTTTTGTTTGTCGTTTAAATCGCTTTATGGTTAAAGTGAAGGTTAGAGGTGAGACTGTTTTGTCGCATCTTCCGAATTCTGGAAGACTTGTCACTGTTTTGGCTCCAGATTCAAAGGTTTTCCTTCGAAGAAGGATGGGCGAGAAAAGGAAAAGTTGTTATGACTTGTTTATTGTTGAACGTTTCGGTTTACCCATAATTGTGGACACGCGCTTTTCCACTTTTGCCGCCAAAACAACCATCGAACATGGATGGATAGGTGCGCTTAGGGGCTATAAGGTTACAAGCGAAAACGTTAGAGTTAACGGCGCCCTACTAGATTTCCAGTTAAGTCATAACCATGAAAAATATTTTCTTGAAGTGAAATGCGCAACTCATGTGGAAAATGATGTAGCCATGTTTCCGGATGCGCCGACTCAACGGGGGAGAAAGCATGTAAAATCCCTAATGAGCCTCAAAAGGCGAGGGCAAAACTGTGGGATACTTTTCTCTGTTCAGCGTCCAGATGCAACTGTTTTGAAGCCCAACTACAAAATTGACCCAAAATTTTCTGAGCTTTTACGGGAAGCTTTTAAAGAGGGGGTTGAAATTTTCACAATCTCTTTAGTTTTTAGGGTTCCAGATGAAATAGAAGTGAAGCCTAATTTGCCAAATTTTTCTTTTAAATAGAAAATCAGCCTATTCTACAGCTTGATTTCTCTTAAGACTTCTTCTGCATTGTTATATTTTTTGGAAGGCAATTCTTTCAGCAACTCTTCAAGTCTTACTTGCCTATTTTCTT
Organism: Bathyarchaeia archaeon; assembly: GCA_038848765.1. Taxonomy (GTDB): domain Archaea; phylum Thermoproteota; class Bathyarchaeia; order Bathyarchaeales; family JAWCNH01; genus JAWCNH01. The sequence continues at coordinate 5,126 of JAWCNH010000043.1, read as the reverse complement.
CTAACTCAGCAAGTTTCCATCCGACACGTTTCATAAGCAACGCTTTTGTTGTCGGATAGCGTGTTTTCTCCACAATCTTTCTTACGGATTCTAATCCGACAACATCCGTAATTTTTGGAAACTTGCCTTTTTCTAAGAACTCTTTAAATCGGAAAGCGTCGTCAAACATGGACAAATTATTGAACAAAACATAAACTTCTTTTCCCTTATCTTCAAAGGGCTTTACGAGAGCGTGCAGTCGTTTCAATTCTTCATCTGTGTATTGATAATAATACATTTGTTTTCCAAGTCCATGCAACCGAAAATAGACAATGTCTCCGACAAAAGCAGGCATTACAACGAAGGGGTCTGTTACATGCGTAACATTTTCTTCCCGTAAAACTTCAGCTAATTTTTCTTTTAGCGGTGAAGCATTCCAAGCTGAACCTCTGGTTTCCCAGATTAAGCAGAGGTTTTCACGGTTAACTCTATGGAAAAACTCTTTGGCTGTTCCCAGATTGTCGGGTTTGAAGGATGCTGGAGTTTGGATGAGAAGTATTCGAGCCTTTAATGTTTTGCATATTTCCTTCATTTTTTCAAAAGCTTGTAGGCAAGGCTCTTCCATTGTCAACTTGTATTTGTGGCTTATGTCTTGATGCGCTTTAACCGTGAATTCAAAGTTGTCTGGTGCCTTTTTCCTCCAACCCTCAACCGTTGCCATCTTTGGGTATTGATAAAAAGTGCTGTTCAACTCTACAAGCATGAAGGTTTCATGATACTTTTTTGTTGCTGCCGCGTAGCCGCAACATCCAACCTTGATCATTTCCATTCCTAAGCGCTTATTTTAGGAGGAACTTTTATGGCTCTTCCCAACTTCATTTTAAGCGCAACACGATATAGTCGTCTCAGAGACTTGACCAGAGATTCTACGTTTGGAGCATGAGAAAACAAAAGAGAAGTATTATCGTACGTTGCCAGCCTTTTGGACAACTCATCTGGAGGAGTGCCGTGGAAAACAACCAGTCTAGGCTTCAAAGTGTTCATTCTAACCAACATCATAGGCGTCTTCTCAGAATCAATGTTCGTGAAAATTAACGCCCTCTCAGTTGTGGCTCCGAAAATCTGCATAAATTCTAAACCAGAAAGCGTTTCAATGGCTTTTTTGCTGTCAATAATAGTGTATCCCAAGACTTCCTTTCTGGTTTCATCGGAAGAAACAACAATTTCCGCCTGAATAGCCTTACACAAGTATTCCACCCGCACAGGAAAAGGAAATTCTCGAATGTCCAAAATAGCCACGCTAGGCGAACTTGTGAGGCGGGCAAATTCCCTAATGAAACGACTGCCCCTTTCCAAATCTATTTTAAGCAAAGCCCAAACAAACCGACGTATGAAACGTGTTCCAGGGCTTTTTCGTCTGCCGCTCTCATAGTCGCTTATAACCGAAGGCGAAACAATCATTTTCTCCGAAAGCCTAAGCTGAGAAACGGCGAAAAGCTCACGCCACTTTTTCATGGTGGCGCCAGGATTCGCTGAAAGAATTATTTCCCCTGCAATTCGTCTAGCTAATACTTCACGGACGCTTGGAGACACCGACATTTTGCGTTTATCCTCCCAAAAGCCCAAAAGCTACTAAAACATCCCCTATATAAAAGCTACTCTTGGTGACGCCTTCATGGGACGATTTAGCGAAGCAGTATTCGGAAGAAAATTGCCAGAAAGATGCTTGATTTATGCTGGTTCTTATGTGCCAGAAAGGAAATAATGGGTGAAAAACATCTTTGATGAATGGCAGAGGATAAGAGGCTATTGGATAAAATATTCCCTCGCCTATAAAAATGGGAAAGAGTATTTGCTTGTTTTCAATGTCTACGGAGCCTCTATGACTCTTGAGCTTATTCAACTGCTGAAGGATGGCGACGTAAAGAAAACTTTCTTTATTGGTTCTTTGGGAGGCAAAGATTTGCCTATTGGAAAATTGGTTTTGCCTACAAAAATAACTGATAAAACAGGGGTTGTTCAAATTGAAAACCCGAATAAACAAGTCATAGAACCAGAACAAAACTCTTTAAAAAAGTTAAGGGAATCCCTTAAGAATCTAAACGTGGATTACGTTGAAGGCGAAATTGTTTCTGTACCTTGTGTTCTCCATGACATTAAACATCTTAGAGACCTTGTGGAGCAAAGCCCGCATGTCTTAGGCGTAGACTTGGAAACATCTGTCTTCTATTATTTCGCTCAAAAGGAAAATCTTGAAAGTTATGCTTTACTTTACGTAAGCGACAACAAAAGATACGACATAATTAGCGGAGCCAAAAATGTTCAAGAAGCAAGGAGGAAATCGCTGATAACAATCACTAAAATCGCAACACAAGTCCTATAAAAAAGCTTTATTTTACATTCCATTCTATAACGTGGAACTGGGAAAAACTTTGGAACAATTATTTGTTTGGGATAAAGAAGTAGTTTCACGATTTCCCGAATTGTCTCTAGGCATAGGCATCGTTCGAGAGGTGAAAGTCGAAAAAACCAACCGAAAAATCGAAGAGTTAAGAAAGCAAGTTTTTGAAGAAGTGCGAAGGCTCTACAAAACTGAGGTTTTAAAAGACAATCCTACAGTAAGAGCCTACAGAGACCTTTACTGGTCGCTTGGGATCGACCCAACTAAAACAAGACCTTCCGGCGAGGCTCTACTAAGACGAGTTTTGCGCGGGGACGAAATTCCCAACATATCTAACGTGGTTGACGCCTACAATCTGGCTTCCTTAAAAACCATAATTCCAATGAGCGGATTCGACCTCGACGCCATAACTCCACCCTTACACATTCGCTTCTCAAAAGAAAATGATGTTTTTCAAGGAATAGGAGCGCAAGCGCCAACCAAACTCGAAAATAAAGTACTTGTGCTTTCCGACAAGACTGGGATAGTTTGCATATACCCCTACCGAGACGCAGACGCCACAAAAATTATGGACAAAACACGAAATATACTTCTTATAGGCTACGGTGCTCCAAAAATCACGCCCAACCGCCTCTTAGAAGCAGTTGAACTCGCCTTAACCTATGTGAACGAAGTGTCTGGCGGAAAAATAGAAAGAAAAGAAGTTTTCTCTTCTACGTTTTAACTATTAACCGATAGGCATTTCTATTAGCGCAAAAACGAGTAATAAAGGTGCGCGGCTTGACTCCCTTCCAACAAAAAATGGAAAACTCTGCAGAGAAAACTAGGTCAAAAATAGTTTTAGCCCTAGACTTGCCACCGGAAAAACCTGACAAACTACTTTCAAAAAGCCTTTCCATACTAGAAAAAGTGCATGAACACATCTGCGCTGTTAAGCTAAATCACCACCTCGTTTTACCCCTCGGCTTGTTTAACGGAGTGCAGAAAATATTAGACCTAGCGAAAGATTATGAATTGCCAACCATAATGGACTGCAAAATAAACGATATTGGCGAAACCAACCGCATCATAGCCCAATATTATTATATGGCTGGATTCGACGCCCTAACAGCCAACCCCTTTGTAGGATGGAACGAAGGGCTTCAACCAGCATTCCAAATCGCCAAAGAAATGGAAAAAGGCATTCTCCTCCTCGTTTACATGAGCCACAAAGACTCCTCTGAAGGATATGGCCAAACAATAGAAAAAGGCAGCAGGAAGGGGGTTCCACAATACGTTTTGTTTGCTCAGAAGGCTGTTGAATGGATGGCTGACGGAGCAGTTGTCGGCGCCACATATCCAGAAAAAATAAGAGAAGTAAACTCAATTCTCGCGAAGCGTGTTCCCATATATTCGCCAGGAGTTGGAGCACAGGGAGGAGACGTTGAAACTGCAGTGAAGGCTGGGGCAAAATATCTTATTGTAGGGCGAAGCATTACGCTTTCAAATGAGCCAGCCGAGATTGCTAAACGGCTTAGGGATAGGGCTAATCTTTATGAGAGAAAATGAGATTTAGAGCTTATTCTTCTTTGCGCACCCACAATTCCTTTTTAAGCAAGTCTCTCACAGCAGAACGAATGGCGGCGCTTCTGCTTGGATACATGTTCGCTCTCACGAGTTCGTCAAGCCCGGCTAAATAGGCTTCTGGAAGCAAGACAGTTACTAGCTTCATTATTTTCACCTAGTTTGTTATAACTATGAGAACCTTCCATATTTAATTTGTTTAAAAGAGTTTTGGCAATTCCCGAACACTTTAACTCAACACTTAAATAGCAACTTCTAAAAGTAAACTTTTTCTAAAGAGGGAGGCAAGCACTCTGTCTCTTGATTTAGGTAAAAAAGCCATCGACGAAGCCTTAAAACTTGGGGCTTCTTATGTGGATGTCAGAATCGGCGAGATTTTGGACGAAAATTTAACCGTGCGGAAAGGTGTTCCAGAAGAAGTTACTTTGTTCCACATAAAAGGCGTAGGCGTAAGAGCCATAGTCAATGGCGCTTGGGGTTTCGCTGGCTCCATCGATTTGACAAGCAAAGGAATAATTGAAACTGCGAAAAAGGCTGTAAGCATAGCTTCGGCAAGCTCTAAAGTTAAAAGAAAAGACGTCAAATTGACGGCTTCAAAGCCTCGAAAAGACAAATACGTGACTTCGTTAAAAAAAGACCCTTTTGAAGTTCCATTAGAAGAGAAGATGGCTGTTCTTTTAGAAGCAGACAAAATAGTTTCTGAACAGTCTCCATTGATAAAGTTTTCATCAACCTTCTTCAGAGCCTTCCGAGAAAACAAACTTTTCATTAACAGCGAAGGTGCAGAAATCAACCAGCAAATTACTTGGTGCGGCGGAGGCATCCTCTGCATCGCAGTCAAGAACGGCGAAGTTCAACGAAGGTCATACCCATGCTCGTTCAGAGGAAACTACAACACAGGGGGATACGAGTTTTTCGAATCCTTGGCACTCGTTGACCACGCAAAAGAAACAGCTTTGGAAGCAGTGAAACTGTTAGATGCGGAAAAATGTCCGTCTGGAAACTTGGACTTAATCATCACGGGGGAGCAGCTGCAACTGCAAATTCACGAAAGTTGTGGTCACCCCACAGAGCTCGACAGAGCCTTAGGCATGGAAGCTGACTATGCAGGCACAAGCTTCCTAACGCCGGACAAACTTGGCAAATTTACCTATGGCTCCAAAAACGTGAACATAGTCGCTGA
>JAWCNH010000042.1:0-8326 GCA_038848765.1 Bathyarchaeia archaeon | reverse complement strand
CCTATTCCAACAACGTTTGTGATGATGACTAATGCTTCCCTACGGAGAAATGGGCCTATCGACTTCAAAATTTTTTCTAGAGGCGAATAGTCCACCTTACCTTTCTCATTAACAGGAACTGGAGTAGTAACCAATACAACATTGCTTTGGGCTATCGCTGTTTTCAAATCAGCAGTAGCTTTTAGCCTCCCGCTCGCAAAACTTTTCCGGAGGACTGGCTCCACTTCGTATTTAAGAAACGGAATCTTGCCTTTTAAGATACGCTCTACAGCAGCTTGATCACTGTCGACTATTATAACCCTAAAGCCCGCCTCGGCAAAAAGGCACGCATGAAGAAGGCCTAAACGCCCACAACCCACTATGCTAACTGCCAATTCGCCCCGCTGTTCTAAGGCTTCGGTTTCCGTAGATTTTGCAGATAACATTCTAGTATCTCCAAATTGCAGAAATACTTATTCAGTTTAGACTTTTAAGCTGTCGATTATCTTTCTAAGTTTTAAACTGAATTCTTGGATAAGCTTTAGGGCTTTCTTCATTGTTTTGGCTTCCGCGTAAAGTCTGTATAGTGGTTCTGTTCCGCTTGGCCTAATTAGGATGGAGCTCTTATCCTCAAACCAAATCTTAACCCCGTCAATGGTGTTTATGTTCACCCCTTTTGTCTGTTCGATGAATTTTTCTAAAACTTTCGCTTTAAGCTGTTCGGGACATTCAACCGTACCCTTCTCGATAAAGTATTTAGGCAGTTCGGAAATAAGGCTTGAAAGCTTCTTGCCGGTTTTAGCCATTATGCCCAAAATTAGGGCCGTGGCCATTGCGCCATCCCGGACTGGTTGATGTGGTCCGTAGAAGATACCGCCGTTTTCCTCTCCGCCAAGCTTCGCATTTAGCTTCTTCATCGTGTGGGAGACTATCACGCTTCCAACTCTTGTCCAGATTATTTCTCCGCCGCAGGCATCGGCAATATCTTTTATCAAGGTTGAGGAGCTTATTGGCGAGACAATCTTTTCGCCTGGATTTTGCAGCAGAAAGTGTTTTTCGACAAGTGCGAAGGTTTTGTCGCCCCAGTGGATTTCTCCTTTCTCGTCAACGAATATTGAGCGGTCAGCGTCCCCGTCAAAAGCAACCCCCAAATCTGCACCTACAGCCTTTACTGTTAAGGCCAAATCTCCAAGATTTTCCGGTCGTGGTTCAGGTGATCTGGCTGGAAATGTTCCATCAATATTTGCGTTTATAGTTGTAACGCGACACCCAAATTCTCTGAGAAGTTTTGGAACTGTGAGAGCGGCAACGCTGTTTGCGGCGTCAACTACAACATGATAATGTTTGCTTGCAATTTCGACTACATCCACGTGCCCTTTTATAGCGTCCAGATATTCTTCAATAATTCCTGTAATGTTTTGAACGCCTCCGATTTTGTCCCACTCCGCAAAACGAACCTCCTGGTTAAAGAATATGTTTTCAATCTTTATTTCTTGCTCTCGCGCAATTTCTATCCCGTCATTCCACAGGACTTTTATCCCGTTATATTCCGGCGGGTTATGAGAAGCTGTTATAATTACTCCGCCGTCAAGTCTATGCGTTTTCACAGCATATTGCAATGCCGGTGTTGGCGCCATCCCAGCGAACAGCACATCGCAGCCAACGGCGTTTAAACCCGATATTACGGCTTTTGCAAGCATGGGACTACTTGTTCTGGCGTCATATCCAACAAGTAAATTCCCGCAATGAAAGAGTGTGCCTATTGCACTCCCAATAGTAATTGCAAGCTCCGGCGTTAGTTCTTTATTAACGAGCCCACGGATTCCGTTGGTTCCAAATAGTCTCCTTTGGCTTAGCATACGCTTACCCCATTAAATAATGCACCTTGCTTCTGAAACATTCCGGAAAACTTCTTTCGCCGGGCAGATTGATACCCCTTTAGCCAAAGAAACATTATCGCCTATAACCGCACAATCGCCTATAACGCAGTTTTCGCTAATTTTAACCCTCCTACCGACAATAACATTTTCACCAATTATAGCCCCATTTATTAAAGAATCGTCTGAAACGGAGACGCCTGGAAAGATTATGGAATTTTTTATGTGAACGTTTCTTCCAACATCGACATTTTTGCCAAGGACGGTGTAGGGGCCGATTATTGAACCCCTTTCAACTTTGACGCTTTCATCACAGAATGCTGGTTCATTTATCCATTCACGATCCTTTGTCACATTTTTCAGTCTTCCAGAAAGATCGTTTAATAGAGTTTTGTTTATCTCTAAATAGTCTTCGGCTCTACCAATATCCGTCCACAAGCCCTCAAATAGGTAGCCAAAAAGCTTCCCTTGTTCAGCGAGTTTTGGGAATACTTCACGTTCGAGAGAAACCTTTCTTTCAGTCTGTATGTATTTGAAAATTTCGTGGCTGAGAACGTATATTCCAGCGTTTATAAAATTTGATGGAGATTCCCCCCTTTGAGGTTTCTCGATAAACCTTCTTATTCTACCGTTATCCTCAAATTCTGCAACTCCATATCGGCTTGGATCTTTAACCGTGCATAAGGCTATTGTTGCAGTGGCATCTTCCTCTTCATGTCTCTTGATTATTTCGGCGTAGTTTATGTTGGTGAAGATATCGCCATTCACAACCAAGAAATTTTCGCCTTTTAAGAGTTCTTCAGCATGTTTTATTGCGCCGCCTGTTCCGAGGGGCCTTTTCGGAGGGTCATATGAGTAGGCGATTTTCATTTTACCCTTAGAAAATTTGGAATTTTTTATGTGGAAGGCTGTTTGATGATTAACCGCTAATATCGCCTCTTTTATTCCGCTTTTCGACAGGCTTTCAAGGGTCCATTCTAAAAGTGGCTTGTTAAGCACTGGAAATAGAATTTTGGGTCTTGTGCAGCTTAGGGGTCTAAGCCGAGTTGCAAATCCCCCAGCTAGAATTAATGCCTTCAATGGAGTTTCACCGTTTATGCTGCAAGCTTATATTCAAATTCCTTCGAATAAAACAGTTTCGTGAAGCGGGAAGGAAGCTCATGAAAGTTCTACTTCATGAGATGAGTTGGGTGGAGGCAAAGGAATATTTTGGCAGAAATGATATAGCCATTGTTCCAGTAGGCTCCAATGAACAGCATGGTCCCCAAAACCCCCTAGGAACAGACCATTTTATTGCCAAGGCAATAGCCGAGGAAGCTGCCAAACGTGCAAAGGTTCTCTGTTTGCAAGTTATTCCTTTCGGCGTAAGCCACCACCATAGACAGTTTTGGGGCACAATTCATGTTTCACCTAAAACCCTAAAGGCCTACGTGAAGGATGTTTGCCTATCCCTAAACTATTATGGCGTAAAGAAAATCGTCATTGTTAATGGGCACGGTGGAAACCTAAACGCCCTAACCGAGCTGGCTAGAGAGTTAAGAGAAAAAGGGATTTTCGTCTCAGTTTTTCAATGGTGGCCCGCCGCTGGAAAGCTTTTTCCAGACATATTTAAGCCGGAGGAGAGGGGACACGCTGGTGCTGAGGAAACTTCTGTGAATTTGGCTTTACACCCGCATCTAGTAAACATGGATAGGGCTTTGGACGAGGAAGTGCGTGGGCACATCGCAGAGGTTGAAGGCGTAACCCTTCCATTGGACACTGCGGATCGCACAAGTTCAGGAGTTTTCGGCAAGTCAACAACAGCTTCAGCGGATAAGGGTAAACAGGTTTTTGAAGCAGTGGTTAACGAACTTGTTAAACACATCGATTTGCTGAGAAAAGCGAAAGTTGAGGATTTGATGGCTAAATCTAGGATTTAAAGTGTCATTCCCATTCTATAGTTGCAGGTGGCTTATGGGTAATGTCATACACCACCCTAACAACTTCTGGTATTTCGCTGGTTATCCTCGTGGAGACCTTTTCTAAAACCTTGTAGGGAATTCTTGCAAAACTCGCTGTCATAGCCTCGCGACTTTCCACAGCTCGGATGGCTACGACATAGCCATAAGCTCTAGTGTCGCCCTTAACACCAGTGGCTTTCGTGTTTGTCAAAACCGCAAAATACTGCCACAATCGCTCTTTTAAGCCACTTTTCTCGAATTCCTCCCTCACAATTCTGTCCGCCTTCCTAACAATCTCAACCCTCTCTTTAGTTATTTCACCTACAACTCGTACTGCAAGCCCAGGACCGGGAAAAGGCTGCCTAAAAACTATTTCTTTTGGCAATCCAATTATTTGGGCGACTCTGCGAACTTCGTCCTTGTATAAATCTCTTAAAGGCTCGACAATTTTCTTAAACTTGATTTTTGTTGGGAGCCCGGCAACGTTATGATGCGTCTTGATTTTGTCTGAAAACCTTCGGAAGCCGGATTCAATTCTATCTGGATAAATAGTTCCTTGGATGAGGTATTCTGCGCCGACTTTTTCTGCAACTTCTTCAAAAACTCTAATGAACTCTTCGCCTATAATCTTCCTTTTCATTTCTGGGTCGGTTACGCCTTTAAGTCTTTCAAAGAATCTTTTTTGCGCGTTTACGATGACAAGGTTTATTTTGAGTTTTTGGAAGGTGTTCTTAACAAAATCTGGCTCGTTTTCCCTCATGAACCCATGGTCAACAAAAACTGCTGTTAGTTTTTCTCCTATTGCCTTGGCTGCTATGGCTGTGGCTACGCTGGAGTCTATGCCTCCGCTTAGGGCTATTATAGCTTTGCCGTTGCCAACCTCTTTTAGAACCTCTTCAACCATTTTATCTATAACATTTTCCATTTTCCAGTTGGCAACACAACCACACACTTCAAAGATAAAATTGTGCAGCATTTTAGCTCCATTTACCGTATGCACCACTTCTGGATGCCACTGTAAACCATAAATTGGTCTAATTTTATGCTTAAAGGCAGCAACTGGACAATTTTGTGTGTGAGCTAAAACATCAAATTCTGGGGGAACTGTAAAAACTGTGTCGCTGTGGCTCATCCAAACCCGCTCTTTCCTGTTTAAATCCTTTAGAACGCCAACCGGCTTGTCTATTATCGCATAGGTTGAGCCGAACTCTTTCCGCTTGGCTGGGCCAACTTTTCCACCGAAAATTTGAGCTATAAGCTGATGCCCATAGCATAAACCTAAAACGGGTAGTCCTAAATCAAAAATACGATTGTCCGGCTTCGGCGCATCTGCGTCAAAAACGCTTGCAGGACCGCCGGACAGAATTAAACCTTTAATGTTAAACTTTTCGCCTAGAAGCCTTATTTCCTCATTTTTTATGTCGTGGGGAACAATTTCCGAATATACGCCGTTTTCTCTAACCCGTCTCCCAATGAGGTGGCAGTATTGCCCGCCGAAGTCCAATACTAGTATAGTATCGTATTTCAAGTATATACACGCTCAGATAGCTTTGAACATGGGGATAAAATGCTATTAAAAGTTTGTTAGGCGTAGATGTACTTTTGCAGTTCCCAAAGTGTAACTGCGCCTTTATCATCTTTGGGCATGTGGGGTTCGTATTCGCGCCACTCTTGTAGCTTAAGCTCCAAATATTTCTCTGCGTTTTCTTTACCTAAAGCCCTTATGCAAACGTCATCGCTTTCCAGCTCTTCCAAGGCTTCTTTAAGTGAACTTGGCAGTACCTTAATTCCAAGCTCCTTTCGCTTTATCTCGCTAAGATGATAAACATTCACGTCAACAGGATCACCTGGCTCTATCTTCCTTTTAATACCGTCCAAACCAGCTTCGAAAATTACGGCATATGCCAAATAAGGATTGCAGAGCGGGTCTGGACAGCGGAATTCGATTCTGGCTTCACTCTCTTTCCCTGGAAAGTATTCTGGCACTCGAATTAAGGCTGAACGGTTTTTCCTGCTCCAAGTAATGTAGACCGGAGCCTCATAGCCTGGCACAAGCCTCTTATAACTGTTGACCGTGGGCGCTACAACTGCGCATAAAGCCCTTGCATGCTCAAGGATTCCACCTATGAAATAGCGGCACTTCTGTGACAAGTGAGCATAGCCATCCTTGTCATAGAAGATGTTCCTTCCAGTTTTCGCGCCGAAAAGTCCGAGATGGACGTGCATGCCGTTTCCGGGCTTTCCAAACCATGGTTTAGGCATGAAGGTGGCTATCCACCCATATTTCCTTTCAGCAACAGCCTTAGCCGCAAACTTATAACGTACAATATTATCCGACGTTGTTACGGGGTTGGAGTACTTGAAAGTTATTTCATTTTGAGCTGCGCCGACCTCGTGGTGTTGCCTTTCAACTTCTATGCCCATTGTGAAGAGCGCGTTGGTCAACTCCATTCTAAAGGCTTCAGTAACATCCCTACCTGGAGATATGTCAAAATAGCGCTGCTTGTCTATGAGGTGATTTTCAACGGGTTGGAAGTCGCCATTAACGGTTCTTTGCACGAGGTAAAACTCTAACTCCGCGGCTGCTGTCGGCTCGTATCCCTCAGCTGCCAATTTTTCAAAGGTTTTTTGGCATATATATCGCGGGTCTCCTTCAAAGCGCCCGCCTTCCGGCGTATATAAGTTGCAAATAAAGCTCACAACACTTTTGTCATAGAAATAGTATGGGCAAACCGTGAAGGTGGTTATGTCAGGTTTCATGAGCATGTCGCTTTCTTCTATGCCAACTCCGCCAATCAACGATGAACCGTCAAAGCCGACACCCTCAACTATGGCGTTTTCCACTTCCTCAACGGGAATAGTCCTACCCTTTAAAAAGCCAAGCAGATCTGTGAAATGCAAAAGAACATGGTCAGCGTTTTTCATAAGCTTAAAACACAGTTCAACATTTTGGTTTTGGAATATCCGCCGTAGCGAACTTCGCATCATGATGGCTCCTAGATAATTTTACAGTTAAATAAGCTTCAATAATACATATAAAAGGTTTTTCAAAGAAAATGATGACAAATGTTAAATATAAAATGAAGCAGTCTTACACATGTAACATGAATGAAGGAGCGCATATAAAATGAATGGTACAAATGTTCGAGGGTCAGCTCCCGAGGAAAAGGGTAGCGAAAAGCGTGTCAGAAAAGGGGAAGAATTAAACGAAACTGACGTGAAAATTTTGAAGGCTTTAACTTTGGATGCGAGGCTTTCCTCAAGGCAGCTGGCTAAGCAGTGTAACGTATCCACAAGCACAGCCCTATTAAGAGTAAAGAAACTGGAAGAAGCTGGCATAATAAAGGGGTACACAGCCCTAGTGGACCACGAGAAACTTGGCTACGCCCTAACAGTCGTTGTCGAAATAACAGTTTCAAAAGGAAGACTATTAGAAGTGGAAAGCGAAATCGCTAAACTCCCAAATGTATGCTGCGTCTACGACGTAACAGGACTGATAGACGCCATAGTGATAGCCAAATTCAAAAACAGAGAGGAACTAAGCAAATTTGCAAAACGCTTGTTGGCAATGCCTTACGTGGAAAGAACAAACACCCATGTGGTGCTAACAACAATAAAGGAAGATTTCAGAATGATCTAAAACGTTAGTAAATGCTGAAAGGAAGGTTTAATTTCACCTACAAAATTAAGAAATAAACCGAAGTGGCATGCGGGGGTTGCCAAGCCTGGCCAAAGGCGCAGCCCTGAGGAGAAACCATTCCCAAAAGTTTCGCGGAACGGCTGTCCCGTAGGGGTTCGTGGGTTCAAATCCCACCCCCCGCACTTTTGCATTTATCTCCTATTACACACAGAGAATATGGTAAGTCTTATCTACATGAGATTTTGCATGCTGCAAAACTAAAATGGTTGGTAGCCCGGGGGAGATTCGAACTCCCGTCGGCGGGTCCAAAGCCCGCTATGCTTGTCCACTACACCACCGGGCTTCATATACGTCATGTGATTAACTTTAACTCTTTGATATGTGTGTTTTGATTAAACGTTTCCTTTCTCGCCTTATTTTCCATATGTCTTTTCTAGCCTTTTTGATGGTTTCCGCCGCCTCCCCCTTACCTACATTGGCCGTGTCAGTTAAGCTTAGAAGTTTGACAATGTTTTGACAGTGTTTTGGGTTGTCCTTTTCAAGTTTTTCTATCGAGTGCATTAGTCTTGTGTAGTCTATTTTCTGCCTTTCAACTATGGCTTTTAGACAAGCATAGTTTTCAACAATGTTTAGGGATATACTGGATAAGTAGTGCACCGTTTCAGCAAACTTTCTAGAGTTTATCATTGAGTTTGCTCTTAAAATTGTGCCTTGCATGAACGCGGTGTTAAAGTAATAGTTTAAGCTTGTTCTAACTTTGAAGTGTAGGTTTTTTAGTATTTGAGATTTCCGTTTAACGGTGAAGCTTGATTCGTCCCAAACAGCTTTGAAGAGTCTCAGCTTTTCTTCAGCCGCTATTACATTCACATCATTTAGTTTAGCCACTACTA
>JAWCNH010000041.1:0-8508 GCA_038848765.1 Bathyarchaeia archaeon | reverse complement strand
CTAAAGGTCATGGACGAAATCTACACGGAGCTCATGGCTATGGATGAAGCCTACATGCTTGTTCCGGGTCTAAGAAGAAAATGCGACGTTGCGAGAAAAATTATTGAAACCACGAGGGGTGACGTAACCCACGAGGTGCGAAGACAATCCCTTGAAAATTATATGAGGCGTTTTGAAAAGCTGGAAAGACGCTTTGAAGCTTTGAAAAAGGAGAATAAATGAATTTAGCCAATTTAAGATCGCACTTTTCGGTTGAAAAAGCACATAAGGCGCAACTTCAACTTTCAAAACGCATCATTTTTGAAGATAGATTGCCAAAGGAAATCCGCTACGTGGCTGGTGTTGATGTTGCCTACGCTGGAACCTTAGCCATAAGTGCAGTTGTAATTCTAAATTATGATAGTTTGGACTTTGTTGAGGCTCAAACGGCCATTTGTAAAGTTGCCTTTCCGTACGTTCCGACACTTCTTTCATTTAGGGAGTTACCGCCTACGCTTAAGTGTATTAAGAAGTTGAAGAATCAGCTGGATGTTCTTTTGGTTGATGGACAAGGGTTTGCGCATCCATATCGATGTGGTTTTGCAAGTCATTTGGGTGTAGTTCTAAACAGGCCAACGGTAGGTGTTGCGAAGAGCAAGCTTGTTGGCGAAGTTGAGCCATTTGGTAATAGGGATTTCGCTTATCTATGGCACGAAGGCAGGGTTATTGGAGCTGCGTTAAGAGCCTCCGGTGGAAAAGTTCTTTACGTGAGCGTTGGACATATGGTGTCGCTTGAAACAGCCATAAAAATTGTTAGGCATTGCACACGTCATGGTGGCGCTCCAGAACCATTAAAAATGGCCCATGAAATTGCAACCATGGAACGAAACAAAATAGTCTCTAGACATTCTCATAATTATAAAACATAATATACTCATTGAAAGTAAAATAGGTGGTTCGATAGGGCTAACTTTGGAAGTGGGAAATTTTGCTTAATCCAAAAATAAGGGCTTTAACGGAAAAAATTCGCGACAAGGACCTTCGTAAGAAAGTTGTTGAACTCCTTGAAAACCCAGTTTTTGAGATTGGCGGTAAAGTTTATTCTGGCTTGCCGCTAGATGTTTCACCTGCAGGATTATCCCATCATCATTGTTATCCAGGCGGCTATATGGAACATATCATTTCAGCAACAAATTTGGCCATGGCGTTGTGCAATTCGGTTGAAAAAGTTTATAATGGGAAAGTGGACCGTGACCTTGTTATAGCTGGTATTTTACTCCACGACATCTTTAAGCCAGTAACCTACACCGTGGGTGAGAACGGGAGTTACGGCACAACTGGTTTAGGTGACTACATGGATCACTTATCCATCGTCATATCAGAGCTTGTTCGAAGAGGTTTCCCGTTAGAACTTATTCATGTAGTTTCCGCTCATCACGGGGAATACGGTCCAATACGACCTCACACCATTGAAGCTTTAATATGTCACCTAGCGGATTTAATGGATTCACGATTAAACGGCGAAGTTCTAAATGCCGCGGCCTATTTAGTTAGGAAGGCGGTTGGCGAAGAGTTGCCAGGCTTAACTTCAAAGGAAGCGTTCGAAATAATCCGTTCGAAGGCTGACGAAGGATGGGAAGGCGTGGCAAAAACCGTTAAAAAAATAAAGAAGGGGAGGGTTGCACACAAAACTTAAAAGTGCTGCGTATACGAATTTGAGTTGATGCCTATGACGGAAATAACGTTTGAAGAGTTTCAAAGACTTGATATGCGAGTAGGAAGGGTTTTAGAGGCAAACCAAATTCCGGGTTCACGAAACCTCATTAGAATGATTGTTGACTTTGGAACAGAGAAGCGTCAAGCTGTTGCTGGGCTTTTGCAATGGTATAAGCCAGAGGACCTTGTGGGTAAGAAGTATGCCTTTATCCTAAACCTACAGCGGAGAAAATTCATGGGCGTAGAATCTCAATGCATGATTTTGGCGGCTGAAGACGACAAGGGTAACGTCGTAGTCATACAACCGGAGAAAGATATAGTTGAGGGAAGCAAAATTCACTAAAGGCCTAACTTAAAAATTTGTTTATTTTCTCGGCTTTTTCCTTGCTTTCAGCTAGATATTCAACCATTTCTGGTGTTAAGTCAAGCCATTTTGCGATTCCAGCGGCCATTTCTACATTGTTTTTGAAGATTATCCTTAGATATGGAAGAATTTCTTTTGAAGCTCTCAAAGCAGATATGTGGCATCTTCGCTTAATTTTTTGTCCTATTTCCAGCTGCATTGCGCGTTCCACCTTTGATCTCGACAAGGCCTGTATTCTTTCTGGAAATCGGAATGGGGTCCAGCCGGAAGTTTTTGTGTTTACCCTTGCCATGGCTACACCGGCGGTCATAAAGTCGATCACGTAGCGTACGAAACTCCAGTCTTGTGTGCTTCTTATTCTTCCGCGGTAAACATCAGCCACTGAAAGGGCATCCATTGCTTTTGCCAAGTCATGGGGGTCTGTTAGGTGGGCTGGAACATTCTCATATATCCATTCAAAAAGCATGTCAACGTCAACATCCGCCGCGTTAACGGCGCGTTTTGCCCCCTCACATGTTTTACCATATAGGATCATCCGCAAAACAGTAAATATAGTCTCTTGTCGATCTCGAAAGCCAAGCCACGCCACATCTTCATATGCTAGACGCTTCTTGCCCTGTGCCAATGCTTGAAGGTCTGTCACTGCCGAGCGGATGTCGCCTTCTGAGCGTTGGGCGATAAACTTTAAGGCATTTTCCTCAGCGTTTATGCCCTCTTTTATGCATATAGTCTTCAAATGTCTTAGAACATCAGTTGCCGGAGGTTTTTTAAACTCTATTAGAAGGCAGTAGTTGCGAAGGTTAACGAACCGAGGGTCGAAAGCGTTGTTGGCAATAAGCACTATTGGGCACTGAGCCGTCTTTATTATATCTGTTATAGCCTTAACTCCGCCTTTATCCGCTGTTCCAGTTAAACCATCCAACTCGTCAAAAAGAATAATTCTCTTTGTGCCAAATAGTGAGCCGTATTGGGATGCTAGCCCGGCAAAGCGTTTAACGGCTTCCTCTGTTCTGTAATCACTAGCGTTTTTCTCCACCAACTCCATTTTAAAGTCGTTTGCCAAGGCCTCAACAGTGACGGTTTTTCCAACACCAGGCGGACCGTAAAGAAAGACTGCTCTCCTTTTCGGTATTCCTTCATCCCATGACTTTACCCATTCAACAAACTTTTGTATGGCTTCCCTGTTTCCAACAACCTCTTTCAAGCTTTTTGGCTTGTATTTGACGGTCCAAGGCTGATACACAATTTACACCTTTCTCGAGCCCTTTATTTCATAGGCTGCCTCGACGAGTCTGGCTAGCAATGCGCTTAATTGGACCTCTTCATCTGCGCCTTCGACAAGCCTATAATCAATTTCTCCCACGATGTCCGCCAATTTTATTTTCCATGGTTCTGGGATGTCTGCTCTGAAGATTTCTGTGTGGATTTGGCGGATTATGTCGCTTCCAGCCACACCATACTTCTGAATCATATCGCGGAGCTGTTTTCGCGCTTCGATAAAGTTGCCCTTCATGGCGGTTTCAATCATTTTCTGCACGTCTGCTGGATTGGCTCTTCCGGCAATTGAATAAACGATTTTGGCGTCTATTGGCTTGCCTAAAGAGGCGGCGGCTTGCAATGTATTTATTGCCCTTCGCAAGTCTCCGCCGCAAACCTCGTAGATGGCATCTAACCCATCGCTAAGAAGTTTTATGCCTTCATTTTCGGCTATGTACCGCAAGTACTTATCATGTTCTTCCCTTGGTAGATACGTAAAGCGAAAGGGCGCGCAACGTGACTGTATTGGCTCTATAATTTTACCACTGTAATTGGCGCATAATATGAAACGGCATGTTTCCGTATACCGCTCCATAGTTCGCCTTAAGGCTTGCTGGGCATCAGCGGTCATGTTATCCGCCTCGTCTAAAATCATTATTTTGAATGGAACCTCGCCTATGGAGCGTACCCTCGCAAAAGTTTTAACTGTTTCCCGCACAACGTCTATGCCTCTCTCATCGCTGGCGTTCAACTCCATAATATACTCGCGGTAGGATTCGCCATAAAGATCCTTAGCTAAACAAAGAGCAGCCGTAGTTTTCCCGGTTCCAGGCGGTCCAGCGAAAATGCAGTGGGGCACGTTTTTGGCTTTTACGAAGCTTTTAAGGCGTTCGACTATCTCTTTCTGGTTTACCATCTCATCCAATGTTTTTGGTCTGTACTTTTCAGCCCACATCTCAAAACTCAATCAGAGAGCCTCCTCTGCTTTCATAATGAAAGGAACAGTTAATAAATACTTGTTTAGCCTTTCTAAAAGGCTATTCTTGGGCTTCGGCTTTCTCTTCCCTTTCGAGAAATCCTGTTAAGAATATTGCGTATTCACATGGATGCTCGTTTTGTAGTAGGGACTTTATGATTTTTATCTTGCCCTTTTTCCCGTGGCTTACCCGTGAGATTATATATTCGATTGTTTTTTTGCGGAGGCTGCAGAGCCACGTTTTTTGTCCTGTTTTTACAAGTTTATAGTATGGGCAGCTTTTGTATTTGAGGGTGAACCCTCCCTCAAAATACTCTATTTCCACTTCTACACCGAGTTCTCTGTACATATCTGTGATTCTTTCGCCAACCTCCCTTATTGTCCATGGATAGTCCTCTGGAAATAGCTCGTCAAGTTGTTCTTTTTCTACGGCGAAGGCCTCCTCTACAGAGTTGCACGACATGCCTTCAATCAGTGTTTGCATTAATTTTTTCCGTGGCAGCGGCTCAAGTATGGGCTTCTCTAACATTTTCAATTTGAAGCTCAAGAGATTTTGGAAAGTTGTTGTCGTTATCTCGTAGCCCAATTCTCTGAACATGGATTCTATTAAAACTCTTTGGCTGTTCATTACAAGAGGGTCTATACGCTTGAAAATTATGGTAAAATGTTCATCATCTACGAAGCGAACCTCAGCGTCTGGCTGAGTTGAACTAATATTTTTAAGGATGAAATTTTTTGCAAGTCTCTTAATTTTTTCAGGATCATTTCTTGATAACATGCGGATGGCGTTGGATATACGAGTTCCAGTTGCACAATATATCTCTTCAAACTTTCGTCTATCACTTTCATAGACTTTTAAGGCAAAGGAGTTGAAAAGATCGCGCGGAATAGGAATAACGTCTAGGAATTGTTTGCCTATAACTTGGAAAAGGCTTAATTCAGCCAGTTGGTCAAGGAGACTTTGGTCTTCAGCTCCCACATACTGAATTGTCATGTTAACCGTTGTGTGTTCTGTCGAATAGTTTAGCGTCTTCCACCCTCGAGTTGCTAGCATAACTGATAAGGCTGCCACAGACATCCGTGTTATTGAAGCTGATGCGGCTTGAAAAACCAACTCCAAGACATTTTCATCCCTCTCGATTAAAACCTTTGCTTGTTTAAACCAGTTCATTTTGACAAAGGCGGATAATAGTGCCTTTACGAAATCCTTTGGTTCTTTTGGAAACTCGTCTATTCCTAAAACGATTCTGGCATCTTCTAAAAGATTGCCCAAGTCTGATATTGGCTCTTCCAGGTGTTTTTCCGCCCAGTTCATGAAGGCTGGTCCGACAAGCATTAGGGTGCTCTTAAAAAATCCTGGGGTTACGCTTTCCAATTCTTTTTCAATTTGTTGTTCTAGGAACTCTCCGAACTCTTTCCTCCTTAGTGGGTAAACTTCGGGACGCACCATTTTTATGGCTATGTCTTCGCCCATAACTCGAATGTCAAAGTAGACTCCTATGCCTTCTAATACTGTTGCAACGTGAAAGGCTACTATTATTGGTAATCGCTTGAAAACTTTTGGTCTTAAAATTGCTATATTGTCGATTTCGCTGTATGATGGGATTTCATACATGTTTGTGAGGTTTCTAATCTCATCTAAGACTATCAGGAATTCTTTAAAGTTCGATGGGGACTTCCAGCTGATGGAGCTTCTGAGGATTTCTATGATGTTTTTTGCTTCTGCTTTCTGCTCCTTTATAAAATCCTCAATTGTTTTGTTTCCTATGGCTATTTCTAGGAGGCTGTCTAGGTTTCGTCTGCTGATTGAGGCTAGGTCAAGGGCTTCCTTAAGCTTGGTCTGCTCGTTTACTTTAGCTTTTACTGCGCAGTCGTCGCATGAGCCAACCTTATCCACTCTAAGTAGAGTTTCGAGGGCTTTTTCAAGGACTCGGCTTTTTGTGCCATAAGTTTTTGCCAATTCTTCAAGTATGTCGTTTGCCTTTTTTGTTATTGTTGTGTGAAGGTGGACGGACATAGGGTTTCACGTTGTGTCTACTATTTTAAAGGCTGCTTTAAATATGTTCACATTTTTCTGAAAATGTACATATGAACACATAGAAAAAGTGAGGGAGCTATCTGCGTGTTAACAAAGAAGACTCGATGGGTGTAAGTCTTGTTCCCTTTCTTGTCATGAGGGCTTCGGCGACTCTTTTAACAGCCAACATGTAGGCGGCTACGCGCATGTTCACGTTATACTGCTTTGAAAGTTCTAAAACATCATAGAAAGCCTTAGTTATTGTTTCCTCCAGTTTGTTCCTTACTTCCTCCTCAGTCCAATAATAGTTCATCTGGTTCTGCACTTGCTCAAAGTAGCTGACAATTACGCCACCGGAATTCGCCAGAATATCTGGTATGACAAACACTCCCTTTTTAAAGAGAATTTCGTCGGCTTCTGGGGTTGTTGGTCCGTTGGCTCCTTCCGCCACTATTTTTGCCTTTATTTTGTCTGCGTTTGTTTTGGTGATTTGGTTTTCTAGGGCTGCTGGCACAAGAATGTCGCATTCCAACTCCAACAACTCCTCGTTAGTTATGAATATGCTTTCAGGGTAATCAACCACTGAGCCTGTTCTGTTTTTGTGCTCTAACACTTTTTCTGGGTCTAGTCCGTTAGGGTTATATATTCCGCCTTTGGAGTCTGAAACTGCTATGATTTTGCATCCCACTTCATGTAGTAGGCGTGCTGCGTGATATCCGACGTTTCCATAGCCTTGCACAGCTACCGTTGCGCCTTTGAGGTTTATCCCTAAATATTTGGCTGCCTCTATCACTGTGTACATTAAGCCTCTTGAAGTTGCCTCACTTCTTCCACGGGAACCGCCAACGCTAACGGGTTTGCCTGTTACAACTCCGAAGGCTGAATATCCAACGATTTCGCTGTATTCATCCATTATCCAGGCCATTGTCTGTGCGTCTGTGTAAACGTCCGGCGCCGGCACATCGACGAATGGACCTATAAATTTCGCTATACCCCGCACATACCCTCTTGTTAGGCGTTCTAACTCAGTTTTGGACATTTCTTTAGGATTGCATCTAATTCCGCCTTTTGCTCCTCCCAACGGCAGTCCTACAACGGCTGTTTTCCATGTCATCCATGCCGCTAATGCCGTAACTTCATCTAGTGTTAGTTCTGGGTGGTATCGAATGCCGCCCTTAGTTGGACCTAATGCATCGTTATATTGTACACGGTAACCCGTGAAAACCTGAATGCTCCCGTCATCCATAACCACTGGAATGTTAACTATTAAGGTGCGCATAGGGCGCTTCAAAATTTCATGGATGCCGGGGTCAAGTTTCAGTTTTTCAGCGGCGATGTCCAACTGTTTAAGGGCGGCTTCGTAAGGGTTTGGCGTAACAGCTAATGGTGCCAAAGTATCTATTTTAACAAATACGGCTGTTTGGAGTTTCTCAACAAGATTTGTTAGGATTTGCCTTGCCACTTCGCCGTTTCCTTCTTTGCTTCCGTAAAACCACATATAAGTTTCAGCAACGGCGTCTTCCCTTCTTGAAAACATTGAACCGGCAGGCGCCATTTTCGGGTTTTCGGAGAAATAGTCTACGATGATTCGCAGCATGTTTAACTCTTCAGCGGTCAATGGCAGAAGCTTCCTTATGGGCTCTGGCGCCTTAACATGGACATATTCGGCTTCCGTAATTTTCTTCTGGAGTTCTTCAAAAACTTTTAGAGAATCTTCGACGGGTATTCCAAAGTTTTCCGAATATGTTGTTAAAAGGGCATAGTGGGCTGTTGTATAACTTTCTATCTTTGCTGTTAGCTCAGGTTTTTCAGCGAAGAAGTCGACCATTAACTTAAGCATTCCCAACTCTCTAGCGGAGAGCTCCACAGAGTTTAACATTTCATTTTCCACCTCTTCTTGTTCTAGAGCCTTAATATGACATATGTTCAAGTATAGAAACATTATGTTCATAATGTACACAAATGTACATCATTAGAACATCCGAAATGACGACGCAACATTTTTAATGATGCATGTGAACCTTACACCCGGTGCATTTCATTGTCAAATAACCCCAGCGAAAAACAAATCTTCTACTCAACAGGAGTTAAAGGACTTGATAAGCTCCTTGGCGGCGGATTGCTATTAGGTGAAAATGTTTTATGGGAAGTGGAATCTGGAACATTTGCGGGGGAATTCTTATACTCCTTTATGCGGCA
>JAWCNH010000040.1:0-8578 GCA_038848765.1 Bathyarchaeia archaeon | reverse complement strand
ACATGGGAAACGTGCTAAACTGGACATACTTCGACATCCTAGCCCGCTACAAACGCATGCGTGGATTCAACGTCTATTTCCCTCAAGGCTGGGATTGCCACGGTTTGCCCACAGAAGTAGAAGTGGAAGAACACTACAACATTAAAAAAACCGACATTCCTCCAGACAAGTTTAGGAAACTATGCGAACAATTCGTCGAAAAATACATTAACATAATGAAGAAAGCCATAAAACGTTTAGGCTGCTCCATAGACTGGACAACCGAATATAAGACAATGAATCCAGACTATTGGAGGCGAACACAACTTTCCTTCATCCTTCTCTACAAGAAAGGCTTGATTTACCAAGGAACTCACCCAGTAAACTGGTGCCCAAGATGCGAGACAGCAATTGCAGACGCCGAAGTAGAACATGAAACAAGAAAAGGCGCATTGCACTACATAAAATTCCCACTAGAAAACAAAGAATCCTTATCCATTGCCACAACAAGACCGGAGCTTCTCCTCGCCTGCGTAACAGTAGCCGTAAATCCGCATGACGAACGATACAAAAAATACGTTGGAAAAGACATTCACGTGCCTTTAGCCAACCGAAAAGTCAAGATAATCGCCGACGAATTAGTTGACCCGGATTTTGGAACTGGCGTGGTCATGATATGCACTTATGGCGACAAAGCAGATGTGCAAAGCGTATCGAAACATCGCCTACCCGTGATAATGACAGTCACCGAAACTGGGAAAATGAACGAAAACGCGGGAAAATATGCTGGATTAACCATAGAAGAAGCCAAAAAAGCCATTGTAGAAGACCTTAAAAAGGCGGGTTCGCTTGAAAAAATCGAAGAACTGCAGCAAGAAGTAAGCGTCTGCTGGCGATGTAAAACCCCAATTGAAATTTTGGAAAGAAAACAATGGTTCATGAAAACACGCATATTCACAGATGAAATTGAACAAAACGCCCTACAAGTCACATGGTACCCAGACTACATGAAAACACGCCTCATAGACTGGGCGAAATCC
This sequence comes from Bathyarchaeia archaeon, assembly GCA_038848765.1. GTDB lineage: Archaea > Thermoproteota > Bathyarchaeia > Bathyarchaeales > JAWCNH01 > JAWCNH01. The sequence goes on along the minus strand of JAWCNH010000040.1, from coordinate 7,559 downwards.
CTAGACTGGGACTGGGTAATATCACGACAAAGAATTTTTGCAACACCCATCCCAATATGGTACTGCGAAAAATGCCGAGGAATAATCCTTGCTGAGGCTGATTGGCTGCCAATAGACCCAAAAATTGAAAAACCAAAAATTGAAAAATGCCCAAAATGTGGCAGCAACAGTTTTGTTCCAGAAAGGGACGTTCTTGACACGTGGTTTGACTCTTCCATCACATGTGCGGTTCATGCTGGTTGGCCGGACAGAAAAGACTGGAAAAGGCTTTTTCCAGCCGACGTGCATCCTTCTGGCACTGATATTATTCGAACATGGGCTTATTACCTCATGGTTCGTCACCTCGCCCTTTTCGGCGAAAAACCCTATAAAAGTTGTTTAATCAACGGCATGGTTTTAGGCAATGACGGCAGAAAAATGAGCAAATCTTTAGGCAACTATATAGCCACGCCAGAAGTATACAGCAAGTTTGGCGCAGACGCAACCAGACAATGGGCTGCTGCGGGCGGCGCAACAGGCTCGGACATTCCCTTCCGTTGGCCAGACGTAGAATATGGTTGGCGTTTCCTAATCAAATTATGGAACGCCGCACGTTTTGCAAGCCTCTGCCTACAAGATTATAAGCCATCCGAGACAGTGAAGCTTCAATTATTGGATAAATGGATTTTAAGTAGGCTAGAAAGGGTTACAGAGAAGGTGACTGAGGCTCTAGAAAATTGTCAGTTTAACATCGCCACTGAGGAAATTCGCAATTTCACATGGCATGAACTCTGCGACCTTTACATCGAAGCGGTTAAAGATAGGCTCTACAAGCCAGAAGTTTACGGCGAACAAAAGAGAAAAGCAGCTCAATACACGCTTTATCATTCCATTTACCGCATACTACAGCTCTTGGCGCCAATTTCGCCACACTTAACCGAAGAAATCTATCAAACCATGTATAGAGAAGACATGAAGCATCCCAGCATTCACGTTTCACCTTGGCCGACGGCAAACAAAAAGCGAATCAGCGAAGAAGCAGAAAAACGTGGCGACATCGCCATATCCCTCATAGTGGAAATTCGCAGAGACAAGGCTGAAAAGAAAATGGCTTTAAACGCGCCCATCAAAAAACTTACTGTTTACGCTGGGAACCGAGAAACAGCGGATATTCTGAAACAAGCAAGAGACGACATAATCGGCTCATGCAAAATCACAAATTTAGAAATCTCCATAGAAGCAGGAGAAGGAAAGGCTGTGGAGAAGTATCCAGACGTGAAATACGTTATTGAATATTAGAAGATTGGATTAGTTTGAGAGTTTAAAACGAAGGATTGCAGCTATGCCGCCGAAAGAGTTTTTCAGCATCTGTCCCTCCTCAGTCTCAGCGGAAATAACTTCAACATTTACATCGGCTTTTTCTGCCAAATCAGCCAGTTCTTCAATCAAGTCTTTGGTCTCTGCCAAATAAAGCGCTGGCGACTTGCATTTCGGGCATGGTTTCCCTATGAGGCTTTGTTCAAAACTGGGAATATTTTGAACCTTAAGGGTTTCTTGACTTGTATAATCGCATGCTGTGCATTTCACCGTGACACGTGTAGCATCCAACCCTTCCGACAACAACAGAGTTTTCACCACGCCCATTTTTAACGCTCGCCTAACTTCTTCTTCTCCGTAAGTTGCTAAGCCCGTGTCATGGCCAACTTCGTAGAGAAATTCTTGGATAATCTTTTTCTCTTCAATATAGCGGACGCGACGCATTATTTCTGGCGCTTTCTCGACAACTTCCTCAACCCCTTGCTCATCCACATAAGCCGTGTCCACAGTATCCAAAATCTTCTCTTTCAACAAATAATTAAGAAAATCACCCTTCTCAAAATCATTTTTCGTTGGGCCCGGCCCGCCAATAATTAAGCCCTTAAGATTCGGGATAGACAAGAAAAGGTCGTTAGCATGCTTTCCCACACGCTTAAAATATTCCAATATATGCGCCTCCCTTAGCCTTTCAAACCTCCGAGCAGACTGCCCACCCGCTCGGTGTTTTCCTGGCACGCCAGAAGTAATTTGCTGCGCTATTTCTAGGCGTCTCCCTTGAAGCGTAGCCAATGTGGCTGCGGTTGCGTCCAAAACAATGATTCCATAAGTTTCCTTTTCAGCCAAAAATTCTTGCAAATGTTCAAGATGAAATTTGGCGTCACAACGGTAAAGGTAAATGTTTATGGGCTCCGGCGGAACAATCACGTAGGTTTCAAGTCTTTCACTTCCAGGCCCATTTTGAGGCAAAGCACCGCAGAAAATAACCAAACCATTTTCTGGAACCTGTTTGAAAAGTTTTAGGCGTTGCATAACTCTTACAATAGCGTCTTGAACGTTTTTGCGGGTGACATTGGATTTTATGTTTGAAGCTGTTCCATATTCCTCTTTAAGCATGCCTATGACTTCGCTTATTTGACGCCCAGGCGGAACATAAAGAGAAATAAGCTCAGTTCCACGTCCCTGCTTTTTGGCTAGCGTTTCCAGTGACTTTTTAAGTCGAAAACGTTCAAGAGACGTTCTTTTCTCTTTTTGACTCAAGTTTACCACACATTGACCTTTTAGCCTTCACACAGACACATAAATAAGAGTTGCCATTTCCCAAAATTTAAAGAACATTTATTTATGAAAACCAACCATATCTTAATTTAGTGATGACACTGATCTGAACTGATGGCTAAATTTCCAGATGACGAAGCCATGCACCCTGAAAACGAGCTAATAGGTTCCTAATGTCCCAGCCTTTTTCGCTGCTTTTTCTAGCTGTGAAAAAAGTAATGCTCCAAGAGGCAGAAAAACCGCGGTGAGTACGATTAGGATAATGAACGCCGTCACCACTGATGGGTCAAAAATTCCAGCGCCTAAAAGAAGGGCTTTTCGGGTTGCTCCTATTCCCCATGTCAGCGGTATAATTTTCGCAATCATTCTTCCCCATTCTGGCAACACTTCCACTGGAAAGGCAAGTCCAGAGAAGAAAGTCATCATAGGCCAAAGAACTTGAGTAAGCTCTTCCTCTTTTTTAAGCAAAAAACACGTGCCTGCATAAAAGAATCCGAAGGAAGTCATTGCTAACATGGTTAGCATTATGCTTAATAACGCAACTGGAATGTTTGGCTGAACCTCTAGATGAGGTGGAAATAGAAGAAAACCTGAAAAAAGAATCACGCAAAAGGTTATGACGCCGAAAGTTATTTCTCCCATCATTTTGCCGAGAAGCCATGCAATTTTGCTTGCTGGGGTAAGAAAAATCAGTTCTGCGGTTCCATGTTCTTGTTCCCCTCTTATCGCATGCGAACCTCCGAAGGCTGTTGAAAATATGAAGCCTGCGAAGGCGAAGCCTATTGTCAAATAACTCATATAATCTGCTGTTCCAGTTTTAGACGAGAAAAACGTGGTTTGAGGCATGAAAGTTGATATAACCCAAGATGTAAAAACAAAGAAGAGAGGCACGGCTAAATTAAAAGATATCAAGCCCCCGACGGAAACGTAACGAATAACCATTTTCAAGGAAGACGTCATAGAAGCCCAAAAAGTGCGGACAGCAAATCCCAAGTCCATCAAGTTCGCTCCTAAAACAAGTATAATGTTCCCTTCTTTTTTGCTTGCCGTTCCACAATTTTCAAGGTAATCTGGCCTAAAACTAGAAAGATTGCACTCATAAGCCACAACGGGGCAATGTCAACCCAAACGCCTGTTAAATCTCCGCCCAACAAAATGCATTTTCGTAGGGCTAGAATCCCATAGGTGACTGGAATAAGGTAGGAAATGTACTGAAGCATTTGCGGAAGCGCTGAAACTGGGAAAGCTACGCCGGAAAAGAAACGGATAGGCGCCTGTAAGCCAGAAGCCAACTGATCTGCTGCTCTTGTCAAGACAAAGAATCCAGCGAAAAACACGCCTATGGAAACCAAAGCAGCCATAGTCGAGATTAAACATGTCAAAACTGCTGACCAACTTGTTATTTGAGGTTGAACTCCAAAAATAATCCATCCTAAAAAGAAGACGGAAAATATCCACCAAGAAGCTTCTATTAGGGAAGAAAGCCCGGAGGCCAAAAGAATCACCATTTTGTTTGTCGGTGTTAAGAAAAGTACTTCTATTGTTCCCATCCACCTCTCACTTTGTATGGAAACTCCAGTTCCCCACAAAAGCCTATTGTAAAGAAGATAAACGATTGTTCCCACAACTATCATGCCTACGCCTCCATAGGGCTCAAGCGTTTTGGAAACCTCTGCGGGCGTGCCAAACGCCATGTACTGATAAATGTTTAGGGCTAAGAGTGGAAGCGGCCAAAGTATTGTGGCTATTATCCATGTCCTATAGGATGTATAAAACTTGAGGTTGCGTAGGAAAACAGCCTTAAATGTTCGCCAATCTTTCGCTACGTTCAATCTCTCAGCTTCCTTCCAGTTAAAGAAATGAACACGTCTTCTAACGTGGGCTTTGTTTGTTCAAGCATAAGTATTCTTGCGCCCTTTTTTATTAGGTATTCTGTTGTTAAAGGCATGATTTCCTCAGCTTTTTCTGCATGAATCTTTATGGTTGCTTCTCCAACCGTGGCATCCGTATATGTTACAACAGATTTCTTTACACCTTCTATTTTCCCAATTTTTTCTCCGTCCTCTTGCTTCAAGTTTGAAACTTTTATTTCCACAATGTCGGTCTTCTGAATTATCTTCTTCAAGTTTTCAGGCGTGTCTAAAGCAATTATTTTTCCATAGTCAATTATGCCTATTCTGTCGCATAGTTGGTCTGCCTCTTCCATATAATGCGTTGTAAGCAGGATTGTTTTGTTTTGCTTCTTCTGGAGCTCCTCTTTAATAAAGTCACGTATCACTCTGGCAGAAGCAGGGTCTAAGCCTAAGGTTGGCTCATCCAACAAAAGAATCGGCGGATCGTTAACAAGCCCTCTTATCACATGAAGCCTCTGTTTCATGCCTCTCGAATACTTTTCAACCTGTTCATCAGCCCTTTCCTCCAACTCCACAAGTTTCAGAAGCTTTTCAATGCGTTCCTTAGCCACCCTTTCTGGAACATTGTAAAGCTGGGAGAAAAACCAAAGATTTTCTCGTCCAGTAAGACGCCAATACAAGCCTCTCTCGCCGCCAGTTACAACCCCAATGCATTTCTGAACTTCGGCTGGCTGCTTCACAACGTCATATCCATTAACTATGGCTGTTCCTTCATCTGGAATCAGCAACGTGCACAGTAGCTTGATTGTGGTGGTTTTGCCAGCTCCGTTTGGACCAAGCAAACCGAAAAGTTCGCCTTCCTTTATGTAAAAGTTTATGTGATCTACAGCAACTATATGCTCTTTTTCCGGTCTAATTCTCTTATAGAACCGCCTAAAGCCTCCACCCTCAATTTTCGCTTTCTTCTCGAATATTTTTGTCAAGCCTTTGGCTTCTATGGCATAAGCTGGCAACTAAACCAACCAGTTTTTACAATGTTTGCTACGTAAAGGTAAACTCCAGTTTTTATCCTTTTCTATTTAACATAGAAAGTTTATAATTTATTCAATTTCGCAGAATTCTAGTTTCCTATCACCTTAAAATGTGTCACTCAAAGCTAAAATATCTCTGTAAAATTTAATTTGGTGTGAAGAGGACCTTTTTATGGAAAAAGAAGCTAGAAAAGTTAAAAATAGTTTATCTAACAAATTTTCCAAACTTAAAAGTTTCTTTCCATCCATTTGGATGACATTACTCCTTAGTGCAACGATTATGTTGCTTTTGATCTTCGGCGCTCTTAACAATGGTGTAGGCTATGAAGGAAATGTAAGCTTGATTTCAACAAAGTTTCGTGTTGAAGGGCATCAATGCGCAGGTATCGAATGCATCTGTAGAGCTGATGTTTCTCTGAATCCTTTTCTCTATCCTATAAGCCATGCGCTTGGAAAAGGAGAAGTCTCAGAAGATTTCAGCGCTACCTATTTCCCCTCTTCTGAACAGGATCGAGTCTATCCAAAAGAAATAGAAGAATCGGCTTTGGCAAGCCTACTATGGGAAGAAATAATGACGAATCTTCCCTATCTTCTTGTAATAGGCTTCGTAAGTGGATTCGTACTTATGAAAATGATTCAAACTGTTAAGAAGAAGATTGTGAGAAGGGTAAAAGAATCTGAATTCAAGCTTGGAGATGCCTATACCAATAATTGATTTTTCACATTTATTAATATGCTTCTTAATCCCATTTATGGATGAAGGTCTAGTTGGTTATGTTTAGTGGCTGGTGCATTTGGATTACTGGCTTGCCGGGATGTGGCAAATCCACCATAGCCGAAGCCTTGCTTAAAAAACTGGAAGAGAAGGGGATTCACGCTCAACTTCTTTCTTCTGATATGTTACGAAAAGTCGTTACGCCTAAACCAACTTATTCTCAAGAAGAGCGGGACATTGTTTATGCTACTATTGTCTTTGTAGCTAAGCTTTTGACTCAAAATAATGTTAATGTCGTTATTGATGCAACTGGAAACCTTCGCCATTACAGAGATCAAGCAAGAAAAGAAATTCCAAAGTTTATAGAAGCTTATGTTCAGTGCCCCTTGGAAATTTGTATTGAACGGGAAACAAAACGCAAAGATACTCACCATGCCCCTAAGAGGATTTATAAGAGGGCGCACGAAGGCAAGGCGCCCACCGTTCCCGGCTTAGGTGCACCTTATGAGCCGCCTTTGCATCCAGAGGTCACAGTGGACAGCTCAAAACTTTCTCCTGAAGAATGCGCCCAAAAAATTTTTGATGCAATAAACAAGTTTCAGTTGGGAAGGCAATGAATTTCACGAAGGCTTTGGTTACTGGTGGCGCTGGATTCTTGGGAAGCCATTTGGTTGACCGTTTAATGTTGGCTGGGTGTAATGTCACTGTTTTAGACAATCTTAGTACGGGTAGCCTAAACAACATTCGACGATGGCTTGGAAATGAGCGTTTCAGATTCGTTAAAGGCGACTTAAAAAACATGTTAGACATGGAAGAGGCTTTGGAAAACGTTGAAGTTGTTTTTCATTTCGCTGCAAATCCAGAAGTTCGTGTGGGCGAAACCGACCCCAGTGTTCATTTTAATGAAAATCTTGTTGCAACCTTCAATGTTTTGGAGGCTATGCGGAAAAGTGTTTTGGCTAAAACTTTGGTTTTCGCCTCTACTTCAACAGTGTACGGCGATGTTACAGTTATGCCTACGCCTGAAAATTATGGACCATTGGTTCCTATTTCGACTTATGGAGCCTCAAAACTGGGATGCGAAGCCTTAGCGTTTAGCTATGCTTACACTTTTGATATTCGTGCTTTAATTCTTAGGATAGCTAATGTTGTGGGTTTTAGGAGCAACCACGGCGTCATAGTGGACTTTATAAGGAAACTTAAAGCCGATCCAAAGCAGCTTCAAATCCTCGGAGATGGGACTCAGAAAAAATCTTATCTTCATGTGGAAGACTGCATAGACGCTGTGCTTCATGCCACAAAATGTTTTCTTGAAGAGCAGAAAAAAGCTGAAGTGTACAACGTGGGCTCGGCGGACCAAATTGAAGTTGGTCGAATAGCGGAGATTGT
>JAWCNH010000039.1:0-8580 GCA_038848765.1 Bathyarchaeia archaeon | reverse complement strand
TAGAATTGTGGATTGATAGTCTGCGTCTTGAACAATTATTTCTTCTCCTTGCGCTTTCGTGTTCCGAAATAAAAACGTTAAGCCTATAAAGCTACTAGTAATTAATGTGACGATGCATAGGCATATCAGTAGTATCTTGTTCACATCCCCTCACGTCCGTCCAGTTTTGTTTACGATTCTTTGTAGGCTAAGGCGATGCAAACACCATGTAAATAATTACCTGAATATCCGCCAGAAATACTTACTTTATGGGGAACTGTAGGGCTTAGCTGTGTTGGAGTAAGTGTTCCATAGGTTGTTTGACCACTCGTATAGATAGTGTTTATGGTGTTTCCATCAATTTTGAAATATGCTGGATAATAACCGCTAGCACTTTGGGCATAATGGGACCAAGCTCGTTCGTAAACTGTAAACGCGCTGGGAATCGTAATGTTGAAACTGTCTAGGGCGTCACCTAAACAAGTATCAATAATCAGCATGCATTTTGTGGCGTATGGATATTGGTAATGGTAGTATTTTGCGCCTGTTACAGATGCTCCTATGGCATTGCCCATCTTTTCCCATCCCGCTTGCAACTTATTCTTCGTCAGTTCGCCTCCAGTCCAGTAGCCCCAGTCTATGATTTTGCCTATTGGCTCTCCTTCAAGGTAATAAACTACAATCCAGCCGTCTTTATGGACAAAACAGTGCACGTCTTCGCTTTCTGGAAGCCCTGGCAAAGCAATGGAGCCAACAACGTAGTCAGATGTTTCCTTTTCTAAAGTTCTGAAAACTGTTTTCGCTACTGACAAGTCTATTGAACGTCCAATGTTTTTGTATAAAGTCATTCCAGCTTCTTGGTCAAGGAAAGTTGTGGCTTGCGCTAAACTTTGGGCAAACGCTGGTTTAGCAAAGAGAAGCGTTTGTGCAGCTTCAGCTATCAAGTTGTTTTTTCGGCTGCCACTGCTAGCGAAGAAATAACCAGCCAAGAAAGCACATATCAACACTGCAGCTAATACTATGCCTACTTTAATTTTCTTATTAACTATGGTTGCACCATTTTCTTTCATTTTCCATTTCTCCTCGACACATTCTTTGAAGAACCCACCATTTTAGCTCACCTTGTATTTATGATTTGTCCACAACCGTTTCTAGAAGAAAATTCTGTTTTGGGTTTGGTGGATTAAGCTTCTATAAGATTTTTCCATAAGTCTTTCAAATGAGATATGGCACTATACATTATGACGAAAGAAATTTGTGGAAGATTTGTTCATTTCTGTGAGGGGGAACCCGTGGCTAAAAAAGATAAAAAGCTAATTGTTGTGCGAGGAGACTTGCTGGAAAAGCTGAGCACCATCACGGCTAAAGAGGGAAAAACCATGTATGCCTTCACAAACGAGATTTTTGAGCAGGTGTTGAAGGCTTATGAAATGCAGGTCAGCCTCGCTGAGCTTGTTGAATTTTACAATTTGATGAAGTTTGGAAAGGATTCTGGCTCCGTAATCTTGCCTTCAGAGCTTCTGGACTACATGATAAATAAGCTCCATAAAAAGGAGAAGGAAGAGTTGCTTCAGAAATGGTATGACTCTGGAGTTTGGTATGGAAAATATTTGCATTTGCGGTCACATGAGCAAGAACCGCTTAAACTTTTACAGAAACTCCTTCAGACATGGATGTGGAACATAACAGACTTTTCATTTGACATGGAAAAAGAAAAACTCGTGATACGATGCATTTCCCCGCATCTCACCATGGAAAGCACAGAATCCCTAGCCAAGTTTTTAGAAGGCATTTTCCACTCCTTAAATTTTGAAATAGTCAAAAATGAATGTTTAAAAGGAATCATAATGATGGAACTAGCAAGAAAAGAGAAGATTTAAACTTCTTTGTTTTAGTTAATAACTTCACTACTTATAGGCGATGCATAAAGGTTTTTTGAAAAAGCCTATTATTAATTGTCGAGGGCAAACTGAATGGACGACCTAAAGTTTGTTCTCTTTTCCATAGGCTTAGGAACAGCCATCTCTTCTTCACTAATTTCCATCTATCTACTTTACACAAGCCTTTTAGGAAAACCCAGCATAGTCTACGAGTCAAACCAAATTTTGGCTATAATAGAAATAATTCTCCTCATCCTTGCCATAGGAACTTGCGTGACCGCAGCAGAAATCTACTATAAATACTTGAAGTCTTCACCATAACCTAAGCCGACCAGTTTGCAAAGCCAGTTGAAAATTTTCTTGAATAATTAATATAAGCGTAAAGCATCAATAAGGTAAAACTGGAGGTGAAAGGAGTGACAACAAAAAAGGTCGAAGTTGAAAAAGTTGTTGTATCAGTTCCAGACGAGGCTACAGTTTCAAAGATTCTCAGAACAGTTTCACATACTCAAGCGTTTCACTTTTACAGAGACATAGGACAACCTTTAGGCGTATCAGCCACAAGCCTTTCAGACTTCTGCGAAAAAATAAAGACGGTGGACATAAAATCCATAACCTTCCATTTTAAACGTGGAGACTTCGAGAAATGGGTTAGAGAAGTTTTCGGCGATAGTGAATTGGCTAAAAGGATAGGTAGGATTTGGGCTCGGGGCGAAGGTTTAAGAAACGAAATATGCAATGTTGTGAAAAAAAGATTGGACGAACTTAAACAAGGGAGCCCATAAAATCCGCCACTATTTTTTGTTTGGCACAAGCTTTTTTGCAAAAATGTTATGAACTCGTCCTAAGCTCATTATTAGGCGTGGTCACCGATGGTTCTCAAAGATTTTCTACTTCCCCAAGAAAACATCGAATACCAAAGCCTCGGAAAAATAAAGCATCTAGAAGAAACCTTCAAATGTTACATCACCAATCAAAGACTGCTGCTCTATAGGATTAAAGGCTTACTTCTTAAAAAGGAGAAAGTCATAGCCGAAAGACTGGAAAACATAATCGCCCTGCATTATGAAGAAATCGGCATTCTTAGAAGGAAAGGCTTCCTCTCCATAGAAATGCCTGGAAGAAAACTTGTTTTTGAAGGCTCAGTAAGAGATGTTAAGGCTATTTGGAAACAACTGGAAAAACATACGAAACCGCCAGTTCCAAAAGTGGAAGTTAAAGAGAAAGAAACAATCCGTGAAGTTGTTATGATAAGATGCGACTACTGCGGCGCCCTAATGCCTGAAACAACAACTTATTGCCCAAACTGCGGCGCAAAAAGAGCATAAACAAGTTTCCTTTTGACATGCAAAAACCGTTAATTTAATATCCATGAGAGAGAAAAATAACAATGAGGTGTAAAGTAAATGCCTTGCGGCTGCTCGTCCAAGAAGAAAGAAAAGAAAGAAGAAAAGAAGAAATAGAGAACAAGCCTAACCAAGAGTTTTCTTATTTCCATTTTTTGTTTGCCTGGTCAATGCCAAAAGAAGGACAGAAGAAATTAAGGCTATTATTGCCCCAATTTTAAATGGAAGCGTTGGGTCTATGAATTCAGAAAGTGCGCCTGCGACAAGGCTGGAAGGAAGCGCAACTAAGCCTATAACTGTATGTAAGGCGCCAAACGCTGAGCCTCTAACTTCCGGTGCAACAAAGTCTGGAACAATGGCGCGTTGAACGGTATCCACAACAGCGTGGAAGATTCCGTAAGATATGAAAAGAAAAACTGCGTGAATTGGCGAATAGGCGAAAGCAAAGCCTAAGCATGTTATGCCGAACATGAAATAGCCGAAGGAAATCATTGATTTTTTACCCACCTTGTCTGCGAGCATACCAGATGGAAAGGCGAAAAGAACGTAGACTATGTTGAAAAGCATGTATAATAAAACCGCATAGCTTTCCTCTATGCCTATGTTTTGAGCGCGCAGAAGGAAGAAGGCGTAGCTGAAGTTGCTGAAAGCAAAGAGGGCGGTGACAAACAAGTATTTTTTGAATTCTGGGCTTAAAGATTTTAATTCTAAAGAAAAAGAAGAAACTTTGCCAGCTTGTTTTGGCGGCTTTTCTTTCACAAAAATTAAAAGCAGCAATACGGCTGCAGCTGCTGGGATAAAGGATGCTAAGAATACGCCTCTGTAAAATATTATTGGGAAGAGAAGGAAGGCTGTGAGGGGACCTAAAACTGCGCCTATGGTGTCCATTGAACGGTGAAAACCGTAAGCTTTTCCTCGCATGTTTGCTTCCACAGAGTCCGCTATTAAGGCGTCTCTGGGCGGAGTCCTAACGCCTTTGCCGAACCTGTCAGAAACTCTTACGAGTAAGACGTGGATGGGTGATGTGGCGACGGCGAAGAAAGGTTTTAAGACGGCTGAAACAGCGTAGCCCGCTACTGCGAGGGGTTTCCTCTTTTTTATTTTGTCGGAAAGCCAGCCAGACCAGATTCTCACGAAACTCGTCACGGTTTCCGCCAAGCCCTCTATCAAGCCCAAAAAAGTATAGTCACTATGAAGTTCGTATTTGATGAAGAAGGGCAGCAAAGCAAATACCATTTCGCTGCTCACATCCGTAAGCATACTTGCGATTCCAAGAATTATGATGTTAAAAGTTATGCCGCCAAGAAGACGTGACTTGTCCATTTCTTTTCCTCCCACATATGCTAACAATATTTTCCGTTGTGCTTTTAAAGTATGATGTGCAATAAAAGAACTCTATAACAAGAGAAACTGAAGGAATCCATATGGAAGAATTGGTGAAAGCCCTAGAAAAAATCGTAGGCCCGGAAAACGTCACCGCTGCCAAACCCATAGTTCACGCCTATGTAACTCGAGGAATAATGGAGACAAAGTCACATCCGCCTGCAATCGTTGTAAGACCATGCAATGTGGAAGAGGTTAGGGCGATCCTAATGCTAGCAAACGAAAAGAAAATTCCAGTTGTTCCGCTTTCTGGAGGCCTAAGTGGAGGAGAAGCCACTCCAATGAAGGAAGGCGAAATGGTCATAGACTTGCGTCGCATGAACAAAATAATCGAAGTCAACACAGACGCCAGATACATGATTGTTGAACCTGGAGTAACCTCTGCCCAAGCTTGGAAGTACATGCAAGAAAACCATCCAAACTATAGACCAGGCATACCAGACGGTGCGCCGCCATCAGCAACAATTGTGGGCGACCATCTTGACCGAGGTTTTCACTTCTTTTCGACACGTTATGGACCAGCAGCAGACGCCGTTTTAGGCTTAGAAGTTGTCTTGCCGACTGGGGAAATTGTGCGAACAGGCTCTTGCGCTTTGCCCACCGCCCAATGGTTCTACAAGTGGATGTTTGGTCCAGACTTAACTGGCATATTCTTAGGCGCACAAGGAACACTTGGCATCGTGACAAAAATGGCGGTCAAAATTTTCCCAATGCCCAAATTCAGAGACGTTGTCGCCTTTGGAGCCAGCCACTGGAAATACCTTATTGACCCATGTCTTGACGTTTTGAAAATGGAACTTGTTGATTTGGCGCAAGGGGGAAACTATCACTTGGCTACATGCAGAAGAGCAAGATACAAATGGCCTCCAGCGCCCAAGCCAGATTTCTTGCCCACGGTTTGGATGAATTTTGAACTTGGCGCTGAAACCAAAGAAGAACTCGAAAACATTAAAAGGCGAATAAACGAAGTGTTAAAGAAGTATCAGCAAGAGTATGGCGAGAAAAACCTTTTCGAATGGAAACTTGACACACGAAGCATCATAGCTAGATTGACGAAACCTAACAAAATATCCGTTCCTTACGCTGGACACAAAGGCGGAGGCCTACTCTTCATAACATGGTATCTGCCATGGAAAGAAGCAGGAAAATTCGGGGAACAAGCAGAACAACTCATGGAAAAATACAGGTTTTCGCCAGTTGTTTGGCTCGCAGCCGTAGACCATGGCAGGCAAGGCTTAATCATGCCCATCGTATTATTCGACCCAAAATCACCCGAAGAATTCAAAAATGTAAATATGTTAGACGCGGAAATGACTGAACGCTTCTTAGAAATGGGCGGAATCCCCTATAGACCAAACGCTGAAATTCACGCGCCAATGGCAATGTCCAAATCTCTGGGCTATTATGAGTTGCTTAAGAAAATAAAGAAAACATTGGACCCGAACGGCATTATGCATCCAGGCCGTCTCGCTCTTTAGGAGGGAATAAGCATGACATCCTATCTTGAAAAATACAGAAATGATGCCTATAGTTGTCTTCACTGTCGACTATGCACCTTCACTTGGCAGTTCCCAACAAAACCCGACGTTTGGCCTAACGGAAGCTTCCAGCCATCATGCCCTTCCGGAGAAAAATTCAAGTTCGAAGCTTTCTTCGGCGGCGGACGTGTGTGGGTGGCGAGAGCTTTACTTGAAGGAAAAATAGACTTCAAAGACCCAGCCCTTGTAGACGTGTTGTTTGCTTGCCCAACATGCGGAAACTGTCAACAACAATGCCAACTCGAAGACCCGCAAGTGGGATACCATCTTCGAACAGTTTCACTCATAGAAGCAATGCGAGCAGAATGCGTCAAAGCAGGCTCAGGCTTGCCAGGCAAACAAAAAGCATTCGGAATACACATAGGGAAGGAACATAACCCCTACATGGAACTTCACAAAGACAGATTGTCTTGGCTGCCAAGCGACGTTAAACTGCCGGAAAAAGCAGAAAACGTATATTTCGTTGGATGCACTTCGGCGTATAGGCAAAAAGAAATTGCGAAAGCCACCGTGGAAGTTTTTCGAAAAGTCGGATTAGACTTCACCATTCTAAGAGACGAGTGGTGTTGCAGTTCGCCTCTGTTGCGCACTGGACAGTGGGAAACAAGCTGGGTTTCAGCCAAAAACATAGCTCAACACAATGTGGAGGAAGCCAAAAAAACAGAGGCAAAAAGAATCGTAACAACATGTGCAGGCTGCTACAGAACATGGAAAAAAGACTATACTGAAGAGTATAGGGACTTGCTGGAAACTGAACACACCTTCGAAATACTGCACACAACGCAACTTCTGGAACAACTACTAAAGAAGGGCGAATTGAAATTCAAGAATGAAGTGAAAATGAAAGTAACCTACCATGACCCTTGCCACCTCGGACGCCACGTAGAAGTTTATGATGCACCCAGAAACGTACTGAAAGAAATTCCTGGAATCGAACTCATAGAAATGCCGAGAACAAGAGAAAATGCATGGTGCTGTGGTTCAGGCGGAGGCGTAAAAGCTGGATATTCAGACTGGGCTGTGGAAATTGCTGGCGAACGCATAAAAGAAGCGGAGAAACTTGGCGTGGACGCCCTTGTTTCGGCTTGTCCCTTCTGTTGGAGGAACCTAAGCGACGCCATCAACAAATACGGCTCCAAACTAAAAATGTATGACGTAATCGAACTTGTGCTTCAAGCCTTACAATAAAATCCCTTCTCTTTTCCTTTCAAAGAGCGAATGTTAATGGAAATTGACGAGAAGCAAGTTAAAGACATGGTTATGCAGTGGTTCACTAAAACAGCTCTTAAAGAATGGAAACGCTTAACGTTAGACCCATACCATCAAATCGAATATATCATAACAACTCATTTTCTTGAAAAATACTTGCCCAAAAAAGGTTTAGTTCTAGACGCTGGAGGAGGACCGGGCAGATACGCAATTGAGTTGGCAAAGAAAGGCTATGACGTTATCTTATTTGACTTGGTTCCAAAAATGCTGAAAATTGCCCAAAGAGAAGTTAAGAAGGCTGGAGTTGATGGAAAAGTCAAAAGGTTTGTTGAAGGCTCTGTGGAAGATTTGTCCATGTTCTCTAATGAAACCTTTGATGCCGTATTATGTTTAGGAGCGCCTTTGTGTCACTTGCTGAATGCTAAACAAAGAGAGAAGGCTGCTTCAGAGCTTGTTCGAGTTGCGAAAAAAGGCGCCCCAATATTTGTCTCGGTTATTAGTCGTATTGGAATTGTAAAAATGATGCTTACCAAATTTCCACAAGAGATGCCGTATGCAAAGCACCATTTAGAAGTCGGCGACTACATTCCAGGCGTATATGGAAAAGGCTTTACTGCTACGCACTGGTTTCTGCCAGAGGAGTTACGTGAACTTTTTGAAAAACAAAATGTAGAAATACTTGAAATGGCTGGGTTAGAAGGGCTTTCTTCTCATCATATAAAAGAGACAAACAAGCTTTACAGAGACCCAGAAAAATGGAAAATCTGGGTTGAAATTTTGCTTAAAACATGCACTCATCCGTCAGTGGTAGGCGACTCCGAACACTTTTTACTTGTATGCAGAAAGCCCGCTTAAAGCTTCGTTTATAGAATCTTTCTTAAGCTTTGAATGTTGAATTTCGTGTGGGCGCACCCGTTCTTTATTAATGGAACTGCTTGACCAGCCAAGCCCATATTGTTTAGATATTCAACCCCTACTTTCGATTCTTGGCTGCAAGCGACGCCTACAACTGCCTCATAAGAATTGTTCTTTAAAATGCTGGGAATACAAGAACTTCCAGGCAAAACGTAAACATCATATCCTTTTTTCTTCGCTAGAATTGTGGCTTTGTTAACTAAACAGTCTGGAGAGCAGTGATTACAAAAGTATGATGGAACCTGTGGGTCAAAACGGGCTTGACATTTGTTGTCCATATATTTCCTTGCACAGTGGGGCAGAAAGAGAGCTCTCTTTTGCGTCTGTAAA
>JAWCNH010000038.1:0-8680 GCA_038848765.1 Bathyarchaeia archaeon | reverse complement strand
TTATGGTTTGATACACTTGGCCAGTTGTAATGTTGTTTTCTTTGGTTAAAGATATGTCAAGAAATCTTTCATACCATCCCAAATCTAAGTCTGTTTCGCCTCCGTCATCTGTCACGTAGACTTCGCCGTGCATGTAAGGATTCATCGTGCCTGCGTCTACGTTCACGTAAGGGTCAATTTTTATGGCTGTAACCCTAAAGCCTCTCACTTGAATCATTTTTCCAATAGAAGACGTAACTATGCCCTTCCCAACAGAGGACAAGACGCCTCCGGTAATGAAAACATACTTCACCATGCTTACCTATGCCTCTTAAATAACAAAAGCATAACTATCAATCAGCATTTAAACCCTTCCGCAGTAAGCTGGACATGGGAGAATCACATAAATTTAAATTTTATTTTGACAAATTTCCTAATAGAGATGTAGAGGAATGTTAAGGAAATTTGTTTTTATTATAATGTTTGTGTTGCCGTTATGCATTTCATTGTCTGCATTTAACAATCAGCCAGTTAAATCGGTGACCACAACATGGACTGTAGACGATGATGGATCAGCAGACTTTCCTACAATACAAGATGCGATAAACAGCCCGCAGGTAATGCATGGAGATACGATATATGTTTACAGCGGAACTTACTATGAAAATGTGGTTGTGAACAAGACAGTTTCTCTCATTGGAGAAAACATGAAAACTACCCTTATAGATGGTAAAGGAACTGATGCTGTTATCAGTGTTGTGGCGAATAATGTTGTTATCGATGGCTTTAATATAAGAAACGGTGGTGGTTTTGGGATAGGTGGAATACATGTGAATAAGTTTAATCATACGGTAATTCGAAACAATTATATATCACTTAATATTTGGAGCGGCGTTTCCCTCATAGAGTCGTTTAATAATACACTCATGGGGAATCACATAATAGACAACTCTTTGGGTGTGGAGCTTTATTTTTCATACAACAACACAATCATTGAAAACAATCTCGTGCAAAATGGAATAGGGGTTGACATCCCTCCTGGAGACGGTGTGAGACTCTATGAATCCTTTAATAACACGATTTTCGGAAACAAAATAGCAGATAATACTTTGTGGGGCATCGAACTTTTAAGGTCTTCTAACAACACTATTTCTAAAAACGTTGTAACAAACAACAAGGATGGCATCCGTTTCTTATGCTCAGATAATAACAAGCTTATTGAAAACAACATAACAAACAATAGACGTGGTGTCTTTGTTTATCGCTCATCTTACAATAAGCTTAGTAATAACCATATAAGTGGTAACACATACAACTTTGGTGTTTCTGGACAATTTCTTAACGAATTTATTCAGGACATAGATACGTCAAACACCGTTGATAGCAAACCAATTTACTATTGGATTAATCAGCAGAATAAAACAATTCCTGCAGATGCTGGATATGTAGCGCTTGTAAACTCAAATAATATAACAGTCAAAAAACTAAACCTAAAAAATAACGGTCAAGGATTACTACTTGCTTACACGGAAAACACGTTAATAACAGGAAACTATATTACAGAAAATCAAGAGGGCATAGGACTTACGGTTTCGTGTAGAAATGTAATTTTTGGTAACAACATAACAGAAAATGATGGTGGCATTGAACTGTTTCTGCAGTCGAACAACAATTCCATTTATGGAAATAATATTTTGAGCAATAGATACGGCGTTTATTCCTTTGATTTTTCTGAAAATAACTATATTTATCATAACAATTTTATCAACAATACCAGCCACGCATATGTCGTCCATTCATCGAACTTTTGGGATGACGGCTATCCTTCTGGCGGTAACTATTGGAGTAATTACACAAGTATAGATGCCGATGAGAATGGCATAAGCGACGTACCATATACCATTGAGGCAGAGAACATAGATAGATACCCACTAATGGCTCCTATTAATATTTTTGATGCTGGCATATGGAACGAAACAGCTTACAACGTTGAGATAGTAAGCAATTCCACAATCTTAGACTTTCAGCTTAATGTAGACCAAAAAACAGTAAGTTTCAACGTTAGCGGTTTAGAGTTTACAACTGGCTTCTGTAGAGTATCCGTACCAAACATCATAATACAAAACATGTGGCATGGAAACTATACAGTTTTACTGAACGGCAACACAGTTGCATTCAGAAATTGGACAGACAACAAAAACACATACATCTACATTAATTATACTCATTCACAACACCAAGTCGTAATAATACCAGAATTTCCATCACTTAAAATCTTGCCACCCTTTATGGTCTTCACAACGTTTGCTCTTTTCTTCGTTAAGAAAAAGTTCTCAAGAAAATGACAAAGTTTAGGCTACCTTTTCTGTGAGGGAAAACCGACAACGCCCCTATGTAAAAAATAAAAGGAGGATGTAATGTTTATCTGCCTGTGACTTTTCTTGCGGCTATTTCGATGTCTTCTGCCTTTATTGTTTTTCTTCCAGCGTGCATGGCGTAGTCGAAGGCTTCTCGGGCTATTTTGACGCCGATTTCTTCTAGGGCTTTAGCTAGTTCTTTTGCTGCTGCTTCGCTGACTCTGTCTGCGCCAGCTTTTTTGCAGAGCCTATGCATGGGTGCAATAGCCAATTCGTCAGCCATACAACCATCTCCGTAGCTTCTTTTTCTCTATTAGCCACTATTTAACGTTTATCGTTGCTATGTGTCGATTTTATAACCCATTTATGCCTAAACTAACATGAGAAGCTATAAAAATCACATGCCCTCTAAATAGCCAAGATAAACATGAAATACGTAGACGCACACATTCATCTTTCAGACACAGAATACAATGGGAAAATCGACGAGATAATAAAAGACGCTAAACAATCCAATGTAGTTGCCTTAGTGTCTAACTCCATGGACTTAGAAAGTTGTCTCCAAACACTTAGGCTCGCTAAGGAATACCCTAACCATGTTTACGCTGCCTTGGGAATCCATCCATGGAATGTTAAAAGCCTAAAAGAAAACGAGCTACAAAACACTTTGGACTTGATTGTGAAAGAGGCTGGTGAGGACAAGATTGTGGCTGTAGGCGAAATCGGCTTGGATTTTCAATACGTTAAAAAAGAGGAGGACAAGGATTCACAGTTAAAAGTTTTCCGTGAAATGCTTGCTGTTGCTGAAAAACTCTCCCTACCCGCCATCATTCATTCTAGGGGAACAACACAAGAAATCATGGACATTCTCCCATCCTATAGAATAAAGAAGGTTTTGTTCCACTGGTTTAGCCGTCCGATAGAACTGTTAAATAAAATCGTGGAGAAAGGCTATTTTATCACGGAAGGACCGCCCACTGCTTATTCTAAAAGAACTAAAGAAATCGTGGAGAAAACGCCTTTGACGCATTTGCTAACAGAAACTGATGGGCCAGTACGCTTTTTTGGACCGCCGTTTAAAGGAAGCCTAACCACACCTTCTTTCATACCCGTGGTTGTGGAAGCCATAGCTAAAGTAAAGAATATGGACAAGGAAGAGGTTGGCGAACAAATCATCAAAAATTTCTCAGAGTTTTTCTGCATAAACCTTTAAATTTGACATTTATGAATTTGCCAGAGAGCGAGAGAACGTGGGAAAATGGGCCACAAAGTTTCAATAATCCTTCAATGCCTTGCGGAAAAGGGAGCGTAGAAGCTTGGGTAATGTGCGACCAGAACAAATAAAGAAGGTTGCCCGTGAACTTATAAATCGTTACCCAGACAAATTCTCGACAGATTTTGAACAAAACAAGAAGTCCCTTGAAACTGTTGCAAGAATCTCAACAGTGAAAATGAGGAACAGAATCGCAGGGTACATTACAAGACTTTTAGCCATTACTCAAGCAAGCCAATCTTCAACAGAGAAAGGAGAGGTAGAGGCGGAAGAGACAAAATAACATTTTTACCTATGAACGTGAAAAGCATAGAATGGAGGCATTGACAATTGATGGATGGTTACAGAAAGGGGTGGGCCGTACGCTACTTAAGAGAAGCTAGAGCAGAGTTTGCAGCTGCAAAAAAGACGCCCTACATGGCTTCATCTCTAATCCCAGAGGCCGTGAGAAAAGCGCAAATCGCCATTTATTATAGCCTAGGCGACCCAGCTTTCGTAGAAGCCATAGTCAAACAAAGCGCAGACGGCGAACAGCCCATGGCAGACCCCATATTAAAATGTCTCATAGAAATTGACAAGATGGTCCAACAAATAATGCAAACACCAGAATCAAACGAAGAGGACAGATTTAAAGAGGTTGACGAACTCCTTCAAATAGCCTCCGACATAGTGGAACTTTTCACTGGCGAAAAAATTTAGCAACCGGTTTTTGAGGAAAAATATGCCTAAAAAATTGAAAATATCGCCACATGGAGCTTTTCGAAGCATTTTAGGAAGAAACCAAATACTGATGAAATTGGACGAGCCAACCACACTAAAAGAGGTAATCCAAAAAGTTTCTGCGTTTTTCCCGCCAGAGTCAAAACACGCCTTGATAGACCCAGAGTTAAATGACCCAAGACCCAACGCATTGATTTTAGTTAATGGAAAGGAAATTGGAGTTTTGAATGGGTTGGACACAAAAGTGAGCAACGGAGACGAAATAGTGTTGATACCTATATCCCATGGAGGTTAAACCTCGGCTCTACTAAAATAGATGATTACAACTTTACGTGGGCGGAGAAACATGCAAGCCATAGCCATAAAAACTCCACTAATCAAAAAAGGCGACAACATTGCAAATATAATTCTGCAATCCATTAAGGAACAAAATCTTGAACTGCAAAACTTTGACATTGTTGCCATATCTTCAAAAGCCCTAGCAACGGCAGAAGGCGCTATTGTCAAACTGGAAGAAATAACGCCAAGCTTGAAGGCGAAACAGCTAGGAGAAAAATATGCCTTAGAGCCAGAATTTGTTGAACTAATTCTTAAAGAAGCCCCAAAAATTTACGGCGGAGTGAAAAAAGCTCTTCTCACATTAAAAAATGGCATTTTAACTGTAAACGCCGGCATAGACCAAAAAAATGTTCCAGAAGGCTATGTTTCCCTTTGGCCACAAAACCCTCAAGTTAAGGCGGAAAAAATTCGGCACGAAATTGAGAAGCATACGGGAAAGAATGTTGGAATCTTAATTGTTGATAGCAATGTTGCGCCTTTAAGGATGGGCACTCGTGGTTTAGCCTTGGCTGCTGCTGGTTTTGAGGCTGTTAGAGACTGTAGAGGCTGCCTAGACTTGTTTCACGAACCATTGATTATAACACGTCATGCAGTCGCTGATGACTTGGCTTCGGTTGCTCACCTTCTGATGGGCGAGACTGATGAAAGGGTACCCATAATCCTCATCAAGGATGCGCCAGTCCGTTTCGTCGACACTTTTAACCCAGAGGACATGAAAATTTCCGAGAAAGAATGCGTTTTTATGAATGCTTTAACCCGAACCACCTAACGTGTTTTGCAACTGCGTCTTTAAGGCTTTCATAATTCCCGCTGCAATTAACGTGGCAGCCCCAGTGATTATGATTCTTTCTAGTGGATAAACAAAGGTTAAAGCAAACCACAAATTCTTCCAATCCTCTACGCCTGGGAAAGCAAGCCTATAAAAAATTTCGAAAAGGATTGAGCCAGCCAAGTGCCCATAAAGTGCAGCTACAAAAATTATTGCAAAAAGGCTTAGGACAAACTCAGACGAGCTTTTAAACTCATGCAAAATTTTTATGGCTTTTTCCAGCAAAGGCGAAGCCAACAATACCAAGCCTACTAGATGCATCCAAACCATTAAAGGCCAAGACCAGACGGGGCCTATGACCGGATAAAACGCAAAGGCTAATAATAGGCTGATATAGGTGAGTAGGCAAATGTTTCTTTTATCATTGGACAGCAGACTTGCGCA
The DNA here is from genome assembly GCA_038848765.1 of Bathyarchaeia archaeon. Taxonomy (GTDB): domain Archaea; phylum Thermoproteota; class Bathyarchaeia; order Bathyarchaeales; family JAWCNH01; genus JAWCNH01. Next base: position 2,799 of record JAWCNH010000038.1, on the reverse strand, counting down.
AAAGGCGGTTGCGGCGTGGGGTAGAAAACTAAGCGGACCAAATGGACCTGGTGCGCCCATAAAAAATGCTACTGAGCCTCCGATTGCTATTGTTAAGATGCTAAGAGAGGGATTCAATAGTAATCCGATAACTGGGGAAATCATTACTGCTGCAGTGATGGATTTTCCAACACCGCCAATTATTGGAAAGGATGGCAAAAAGGATAAAATTGTGTAGCAAGGGGCGAAGGAAACGATTAGAGCTATGTCTTTTGTTGTTAGTTTTGTGTTTGCCATTTCATGCTCCCTTTTCAAGGAATTTTTTGAGTTGGTTTATGGTTGGATGTTCGGCTGTGGGACTGCTTATGTAGTAGGCGGCGTAGGCGTTGGCGAATGTTAAGCGTTGAGCCGGTGGGAAATTGTTTGCATCGGCGTAGATGTTGGCGGCGTTCCATGCGTCACCTGCGCCAGTAGCCCTTAGCACTGGAACTTTGAAAGCTGGAATAACCATTTCGGAGTCTTTAGTGAAAGTTGCAGAGAAATCTGTGGTGTGGAGGTCGATGCGGGCGGTTACATGTTTTGTTAGTAGTCTGGCGCATTCAAGGGCGGCTTGGCTGTGATTGTTTTTTTGTTTTTGGATATTTTTTGTTTCTTCTGGATTTATGGCTGAAGCGTATTGGATTGCTTCGTTTTCGTTTAAGCTTAATATGTCAATGCGGTTAGTTAACAATAGTTTTTCTACTAGTTTTGGAATGTTTTCCTTGTTTGGCGTTGGGTCTGCTGTGTCATAATAGGTTTTTCCTTTTCCCTTTTCTTTTGCATGATAGAAAACATGTTGGGCAAGTTCTGTTCCATATTTTCGTGTGCCCGCCCAGTTGAAAACACATACGTAGTCCGCGTTTTCTATAAGCCTATAATCATCTTCTGCCAAGTCGTTTGGGCCGAAATTGGCAAGGGAGCCCAAATCTCTAAGCATAACGTTAACTTTCTGGTTTCGATAGGTTAGTTCAATTGCCGAAGTTATGGAAAGCTTTTCACCCAACTTGACATGGTTAAGGTCAACGCCTAAAGGTTGAAGATAATATTTAAGCAGGCTTAATCCCAAAAGGTTTGTATGAATTATTGGAATAACAGAAACGCCCAAAGTGGCTAAGGCAGAGGCTGTATTGGCTGCGTTGCCGCCTCTAAACTCAAACTGCCGAACACCATCAACGCTTCCACCCTTGCGGGCTACAATTTCGCTTATTACTTCCGACAGCTGGGCAGCGTCTCCTTCAAAGGATATGAAACGGTCAAGAAAGAAGTCAGGCAAAACAACTACACTAAATTTTCTAGGCTTAAATCCTTCAAGAAGCTTAAGCAGTTCTTGACATTCATGCTTCAACATTTTTTAAACCCTAAGTGATGCTACTACACGTCCAAAAACATAAATAATTATTTGTTGTAGGAAGATGGGGAATGAAATGTTTCAGGTTTCTGAGCGTTTGCGTGGTATTGCCAAGAAAGTTTTGGATAATGCTCTTCCAGTGGAACGTGGTCAAGTTGTGGTTTTCTATGCAGGTGTTGAAAATTTAGATTTAGCCTATGCCTTTGCTGCTGAATGTGAGGCTCGTGGGATAGAAACCCTTGTGCAGAGTCGTGGCGATTATGTTTCGCATGCGAAACTTTTGGAGGCGCCCATTGAAGCTTTCGCCCGTTTCCCTAAGGGTATCGCGGCTTTGGTTGAGGTTGCCGACTGGTTTATTTACATGGCTGGAAGCAGTTTTGACGCTTCCATTTATCAGAAACCAGAGGTTAGGGAAAGGCTTATTGAAATTCAGAAAGTCTCTAAATGGTCTCTTGACAGTCTTCTTCAACTCTGCCTAGAGAAAAAGAAGCATCTACTCGCTTTTTTGGACCCTAATCTCCAGCAGGCGCAGGCTTTGGGTAAATCCTATGAAGAAGCGCGGGAAATGTTTTTGGCTTCGCTTGACATAGATTACCAAGCCCTAACAAGCCTTGGTCAAAAAATCATCAGCCTCATGGAGAAAGGCGGAGAAATACATTTAACATGCCCGGAAGGCACGGATTTAAAGTTGCGTGCTGATGGGCGTTTTTGGATTAACGACGACGGCAAACCCTTCGCGCCTTCGGTTCCTGTTACACGTCTTGTGCATAACTTGCCAGTTGGCGAAGTTTTCGTTGCACCTATAGAAGACAGCGCCTACGGCGTTATGTATCCGAAATCTCTTCCAGGCAGCATAATTTCTGGCGTTCGTGTGGAATTTAGAGGCAAAGAGAAGGCTGTTATTTGGGCTGAGAAGGGATACGAACTCATGAAGGCTAGGCTTGAAAGGGCAACTGGAAACCCGTATTGTATTGCGGAATTCGCTTTCGGCACAAACCCTTGCGGAGACATTCTTTTAGCAACGGAAAAAGCCTATGGCACATGCCACGTCGCTATAGGGCAAAACACTTGGCTCGGCGGAAAAAACGAATGCTCCATGCACTGGGACTTCTTAATAGAGAAGCCAACAGTCACAATTGACGGAAAACCTGTGCTAAAAAACGGTAAATACATGCTTTAACGCAGGCGCATTATTTGCCCCCAGTCTTTAGAGGGTAATCCATTTATTATTTTAACCCTCTAGTCTTGCATAGGTGGCTTCCATGACTGTGAAGTTAGATGAAATTCAACGCTGCAAAGAAGCGTGGGAAAAAGAAGTTTTGTCGAAAAGTTTCGCTAGGCTTCCAGAACGCAAGAAAGAGTTTGCAACTGCTTCTAACATTCCAGTAAACCGTGTTTATACGCCTCTTGACGTTCAAGGCTTGGATTATCTG
>JAWCNH010000037.1:0-8758 GCA_038848765.1 Bathyarchaeia archaeon | reverse complement strand
AAAGCATTACGCCCAAAATCAAAATTTGGAAAACAAGAAACCGCCAAAAAAATAAACAAAAAAGCCAAAAAAGGCGAAAGCAAACCGCAAAAACCAGAAACACGCAATGCGTTCTTAGCTTTCATTCTTGCCATTCTCCTTTGGATGCGGCCGCCGGGATTTGAACCCGGGTCGCCAGCGTGGCAGGCTGATGTCCTAGACCAGGCTAGACTACGGCCGCCCTACAAGGCTTCTTAGCCCAAGTTTAATGTTAAGGAGGAATCTTAAAACCTTTATCAAAATTTGTGGGTGTAATGCGCTGTTAGTGGACTGCTTCCTAAGCTACAAATTAGCGAGGCTTCTGTTTAACAAAAGAAATTTCGATTGGTTGAACAAATGAGCTAGAGGCTTTTGACCAGTCAAAAGAATTTTTTCTTGACGTGTCAAATCAGCAGTAGCTTTCGCCCATTGTTGTTGAACAAATTAGCAAAGCTTTACTTCATAAAAATAATCAACATTCCGAATCCAAATTTAATCTTCATAACTGCTTTATTCATAAACATTTTCAATAACTTTAAGGCGAAAAACATGCCAGTAGAAAGACTTACTCTCAAAGATGAGCATGAACTGGAAAGATTGGTCTTAGACGAAATCAACACCTTCGAAAAGAAGCTAACGCCACTGCTAAAAGAGGTAACCATCAACGAGAAAACCAAGCTGGACATCTTATGCCACGACGACAATGGGCGACTTGTGGTTTTGAAGCTGAGTCTAAACGAAAACAACAACATGATTTTTGAAGGCTTAAGAAGCCTCGACTATGTGAACAAATTCAAAACAATGCTGAACATGACCTATGCAAAAGCAAAACTCGACATAACGGAAAAGCCAAAATTAATTCTTGTGGCGCCAAGCTACAGTGAAGACATGCTTAATCTTGTCAAACACATAACAGGATTCCAAATAGACCTCTACTGCTGGGAATACCTAAAACTAGGAGACCAGAAAGGACTCCGACTGCAACCAGTCTATGTGCCACATGCCCCACCAGAACCACATGAAGAACCAAAGCCGCTCAGACCGCCAAAAACAGAAGAGAAGAAAACCCACAAAAAAGAAGAACCCGAACCACAACCAAAAGAAGAGGCTGAACCACCCAAAAAAGTCATAACACCGCCGCCCCCGCCACCGCCAACGCCAAAACCGCCAGAAACACCCAAAAAAGAAGAACCACTACCAAAAAAGGAAGAAGCAAAGAAAAAATCCTTCTTCTCCATCTAAACCCACCCTTTTTTATCTCCTCAAAACTGCTGTAGACACGTTAGACAGTAGACCAGAAACGCTTATTAAATATTGCGATACGGTATTCTTGATGGCCTATGAAAACCCATTCATCTCCCCACATACTCAAACTTTATGAAGAAGGCGACTCGGAAATTTTAGGCGAAGAAAACGGAATTGTTTGCACGTACGTTAAATGTGGGAAAACCTATAAAGAACCCATCATAGTAACCAACCTTTCCTCCAATGCGCAAGAGAAAACCTACTATGCTTGCCCCCATTGTCTCTCAAAAGTAAACATGCCAAAAAAGGAAACACAAAAGCCAAAAGACACGGCAAAGGAAACAGAAGAGGATACGGAAAAAGAAGAAGATAGTTCGCCAACATGCCCCTACCATTTCGGATATTTGAAAACCAAACCAAAAAATGCATCTATCCCAGACGAATGCCTAACCTGCCCAAAAATGATAAAATGCCTCCTCTAACAAGAATTCTTATTTTTGATTCATAAATCGTATATAAACCTTGAAACATTACCGAGTTTTAGTGAAGGTTAAATAAGATGCGACTATTCGTATCTACGCTACTCCTAATTTTCGTTACAGCTGTTACCACAACCTATGCAGTTTACCCTTGGATAATGAGCCTTATAGAAAATACAATGAACCAACAACTCTACTTGGAATCAGCCCAAATTGACGATACACATTTAACAGCAACAATAAGAAACATAGGCAAAACGACATTAACCATAACAAAAGCCCAAATCAACGATACACCATGCAACTTAAACCCTACCGAATTGCCGCCACAATCAGCCACAACAATATACCTTGCTGGGACATACGTGAAAGGAAAACAATACAAAGTTACGTTAACATGCTCCAACGGCTACACATTCACGTTTCACATAAACTATACTTAAAAGCCAAGTGTATTTTTGTTAAACACTTCTACGGCAATATTTATTAAGTGTTACAGCATTCTGCATATTATGAATAAATATCTAAAACGAAATAAGAAAAAAGTGAAAAAGATGAAAGGCAAACCCATATTCCTCACATTCTTCCTATTCTTCACACTGGTATCAATCATCGTTCCAATCCCGTTATTTCCAGGCAACATGATTCCAATATGGCTTGGAATCCAAACAAACGAGTATTCTCTTTACTTAAACGCTCTCATCAACGGAATAACCTACGGCTTTATAGTATGGCTAATATTCGTTATAGGCGTCAAACAAATCGAAAAAGTGGCAGCCAAAAATCGAGAAAAAGAAAGTGCAAAGACTCCAATGTTTTGAGAAGGCTAAAGAGTTCCTTCATGCTCAACTTCAACAGCGTCTTCACACGAGAGAAAGCCCACTAGATTGATTTTGCTCCCACATTTGTGACACATGATGACCAGTTCTTCTAGGCAGTCGCCCTTAAACTTTGTATCCAAGATTTCATAAACACTTTCGCTTTCATCATCAGGCGATATTATCACTCCACATTTGGGACATGGAAAGGAGCCGTCGCCCTCAATTTTCGTTAAATCTATCTTATACACTTGTGCATGTTTCATTCAGCCCGATTCTCCCTTCATTGAAGTGTTGACGGTTAGTTTGCCATTAAATAATATTAACATTTATGAATCCAAAATCAATTTCAAGCCTCATACTTCACCTTTAAAAAGAAAATTACAGCGCCCACAGCGACCAGAAATGAAGAAAAAAGAAAAACATTAACATAAGCCGAATGAGGCGACACACCAAGACTAATTTGAGTGTCAGCCAAAGGACCGCCAACCAAAAGACCGGCTGGACCCCAACTTAAAGCCATGACAGCATTATATCTGCTTAGCAGTCTTCCCCTTTCGTTGCTTGCAATAAGGTCTCCAGCCAAAGCGAAACCAACAGTTTGGATTGTCCAAAAGGAGACGCCGTTCAATCCATATACCAAAGCCATCAACAAATAATTTGGAACAAACCCATAAAGAAGAGGAGTCGCTATAGCTAATAATACGCCATAAAGAATAACTTTAGTTCTCCCAATTTTGTCCGCCAACCTCCCAGAAAACACGCTTGCAACCATCCCACCCACAGTCCAAGCAGTCAAAATGAAACTCATCTTCAAATCAGTCGCATTCAACCCCTCAGGAAGCGTAATAAAAAGAAGAAAAACTTGGTTAAGAGACGAAGCGCCCAAAATAATAATGGTTAAAGAAAGAAGAAACCAACGGTAAACTTTGCGATTGTCGCCAACAATTTTTTGACCCACAGAAAATTCCTCTTTTTCATTCCTAGATTCAAAGGCGATTTTTGAGCTCTCTTTAGTAGATTTAGAAACAACCCACATTATAAAAGCGCCAACGAATAGCATGACGGTAACTATGAAGAAAATCGTGCCTTGCCGAAAACCTTCGCCACCAGCATAAAGCACACCCGCAAAAATTATCCCAATCATCCTGCCAAAAGAAGAAATAAAATTGAGAATCCCCACAATCTTTCCCCTCACGTTTGGCGTCGTAATGTCTGTTAGAAGAGCAGCCCAACCAACATCAGACATAGACCAGAAAAACTCCAAAATCGAAAGCCCGAAAATAATGGACAAGCCAGCGTTAAAGCTGTATCCCATGTCAATTAAACTTTTGTGAACGAAAAACACCAATATATAAGCGAAGCCAGCAATAGATTCGCCTGCAATAATAAGCTTAGCCCTAAGCTTATACCGATCAGAAACTTTACCCCAAAGAAGATTCTGCCCCAAAGTAGAGGCAACCATGTTCAAAGTTCCCAGCGACGCCGTAGACGTAACATTACCCATCAAAAGAAACAAATAATTAATCATAAAAGAATAGAAAACACCTCTCCTAACAAAAGTTAAAAACTGAAACAAACCCAAATTAAAGAAAACACCCTTAAACGAGCCTTTAAGTTTCATGCTTCCGCCTCAAACTACCAAACCACTCAAAAATTTATGTCTTCCCATCCCAAAAAATATCAAAGCCTCACTTTTCAATAGAAAAAATCAGAAAACGCAAATAAGAAAGAAAATACACAAAACTACGGGGTTAAGAAAACCGGGCAAAGATAACGAGAAAAACCTCACAAAACCCTACGAGGTTGATGAAAAACAAGGCGGGGTTGCCCTAGCCTGGTAGGGGGCAGGCCTGCTAAGCCTGTGGTCAGCAATGGCCGCGCGGGTTCAAATCCCGCACCCCGCGCCATTTTCGAAACGGAGTTTCTGACGCTTTCCTTTTTTGTTATGGTGTTTTGTGAGGTGGTATTTATGGTGATGTTGAGGTTTATGTGGATGTGCGGGGAGATTGGTTTGGGCATTTCATTTTTCAATTTAGTTCTTCCTCAATAAACTTTTTTATCGCCTTGAATACTGCGTTTTTAAGCTTGGTGTGCTTGTGACGGTAAAGGTTATATATTTTCTTTGATATTTGCCTACTTTCTTAAACCTTGAATTTAATTGGGGTGTTTGGTGTGGTTAGTGAAGGAAAAGGGCGGTTGTTTAGAAGGAAGGATGGGAAATACTTAATTTATTTGCCCTTGGATTTGGCGCAGGACAGCATGTTTCCCTTTAAGGAATTCACGAAAACCAAGAGAGGCGCGGAGTCCATTCTTGTCAAGGTGAGCTTTAAGCTTGGAGACGACAAACTTGTAATAGAAAAATGGAGCGAGCCTCCTCAGCTGAAACAAAGCTAAAAGGTTAGGTTTATTGCGCTTTTGCAACTATGTTCAAATGCGTTAGGGGATTTAGTGGCTGTAAAGTTGAGAGGTTACCATAAAAAGCCATGGTTTCCCAGCCTGCCTTCATGAGAAGCTTGGAAAGTTCGCTTGGGCTGTAAACGTGAAGTTCCAGTTCTACTTTGTCAATGAACTCTAAATTTTCTCCATGCCTTTTGTAAAAACTCCATGACATGTTAAACTTTGCCTTTGCTGGGTCGTATTTTCTGCTTTCTAACATAACCATGTCATTTATTTCCGTGTAAGCTGTGGGAACAAACTTTATGGAGAGAAATTCCGTGTGCATGGTTTCGGCTATAATGAGGATTGCGTCTTTTCGTGAGAGCTCTCTGGCTTGTTTAAAAATGTTGAGATCGTCTTTTTCTGAAAAATAGCCTATTGATGTCCAAGCGTTAACAACTACGTCGAAAGGTTGAAATTCTTTTCCGACAATTTTCTTTAGGTTTCTCACGTCTCCCTCTAGGAAGGTCACCATATGGGAAACCTTGTGCTCTTCGGCTTTTCTTTTTGCATTGTCTAGAAAAGTTTTTGAAATGTCAACTCCCACAGCCTTAAACCCCTTTTCAGCCATACGAATGGAGATTCGTCCATTGCCACAGCACAAGTCAAGTAAACGTCCTGAAGCGATTCCAAAACCATTGAGCACTTTCACTATTCCGTTGACTAATTCGTCTGTGCGAGACCATCTTTGATCTAGAAACTTTAAGAACAGATCAGAACGTTCAACAAACAACTTTCTAGTCCATTCACTCATGAACTAGTTATAGAGTCATTTTTTCTAATATGCTTTTTGAAGTCTGTATGCTTCCCTTTTATGGAAGCGCCATTAACATTAGCGCAGAAGTTATTGGCACGGTAAGGTTGTCGTTTATGGGTAGTGGAAGCGATTCTACTATTATCCCCATAAGAGCGCCGAAAAAAGCCTTAAACGGATTTTTTAAGAATATAAACGCTCCGAAAAAGGCGAACAAGAAGCCGAAAAAGGAGCCTTCTAAGTTTTTTGCTTTGTTGTATGGAAACTTTGTTTTCCCTAAAAGTTTACCGAAGATTGTGGCGAATCCATCGCCGAACGTGAGTATTGTTATGGAAGCATAGTTTATGGGCGCTGGGAAAAGGATTAACGTGAGTATTATGCCGAAGGCGAAGAAAATGGGCGCGGTGGTGAATTGATAAAGTTCTGCTTTTACTGCGGCTTTCCATGTGACTGTGGAAATTACTGGAATATTAAAGCCTGAGATTCTTGCAAGTTCTGACATTATGTAAAGGAGGGTTATTATAAAAATAAGAACGGCAACTGTGTTTTGTCCGACTAAGAGGGAGAGGAAGGCTACTAAGAAACTGCCTATGTGTATGGCTTCTCTGAAAATGTCGCTTTTGTTTAAGGCATAGGAAGAAACTTTAGGTTTGTTTTTAGAGGTAACCAAGGGCAAGATTTCGGTTAAATCGTCTGTGATTGCATGGTTTGATTTTATGGTTAATAGGAAGTCTGGGTTATAGGCGATGTTTAGCGAACTAAATGCAAACATGGGAAGATTGTTTCTGTCGTCTGCTACAACTGCGCAGTCTTGTTTTGAGAGATTTTTGCTTTCAAGAATCTTCTGCAAGACGAAAGCTTTTCCCTTAGGCTTCAAAACTTCGCCTTCAATTTCTCCCGTAAGTTTACCATCCACTATTTCAACATCAAAGCCCACAGACCCATTTGCATGTAACCTAGCCGCCAATTTCTCCACAAACAAGGTTGGCAATCCAGAACTTATCAATACAGTTTCAATCCCAAGCCTGTTCAGTTTTTCGAAGACTTCTTCAGTTCTTGGCATTAGGGGAACTTTTTCAAAAAGCCCAAGAAGCTCATCAACACTCACGCCTCGAAGCAGTTTGAAAATCTTTTTAAGCGCTTTTTCTAGGGATAAGAATCCAATCTCGTAAAGGATTCCAATAAGAATTATTTTCATGAACTGCCAAAAGTTCAGCTTTCTTGAAATTTCAAATAGCAAAAAACGCCTTTTTGGTATGATTACGCCCTCAACGTCAAAAACAACAAGTTTTTTTGGCTTCTCCATGCGTTTTCACACCAAAACCGTTACACTTCATCTCTTTTTCACATAATAAGCCTTTACACTTGATAAGAGTTGGCTGAGGTAGAAACAAATAGGCAAAATTTGCTCTATTCAACTAAGTTTTGAATACGCTTCAGAATGTTTTGGCGGTGGGTCTTAGGTGGGAGGTATATCTAAGGTTATGCTACTACAACTTCTTTTTTAGCTAAACCCTCAACCATTAATGGTACTATCCTGCTAGCTTTAAGTATCTCCATAAAGAGCGGTTTTCCGTTTTCATCGAAGTGAACTATGATGTCGCCTATCTCCTCTGCGTGAGAAAGTTTGCCTTTCTCTTTAAGGACTATGGTTAACACGTCAGCGTCTCCGTCATACTTAATCTTATAAGTCATAACGCTCACGCCTAACAGGATAAAAAGTAATGACCACTAAAAAGCCTTTTCTTTTCTCGTAAACAACCCTTAAAGCATGTTTGGAATCAATTAGTTTTACAGCGAAAAACTGGTTGTCTCTTCTTTCAATGCGCTCTGGATTAAGAACAACATCAGCAACTTGACTCTCGTTGATTTGAAAACCATAACGTTTCAGAGAATCAAACTTTTCAAGTGCGTGTCTAGTAAACTTGACCTCCGAAACATTAGCCAAAGAAATTACCTTCCCGATTGACTCAATGCTAAATGATATATAAAATTTTAAACCTAACATCGCCAAGGACAATATATCAACTAAACAATCAAACACTCAGCCACACAGACAAACAAATTAATTAGCTTCTCATCGTCGTAGAATCTTCTTTTGAATTCGCCAATTCTTGGATTAAAAGTAACAGTCATGAGTATGCTAGTTTTCCAAACATAAAGTTTTATAGTTTTGAACGATTCATGAATGTTTTGGCGGTGGGTCTTAGGCGGGGGGCTAGGGGTCCCCTGAAAGGCGTAAGCCTTGACCATAAACCCTCTATAGGATGGGCTGACAGCTGGGACTGAGGCGTCTAAGAGCGCTTAGTTCCCCGCTTTCCCGCCATGAGTATCCGTCCCTTGGGGCTAGCGGTCATGGAGCGGTCTCCGTAGGGAGGCTGTCTATCATGTTCGCCGGGTGAATCTGGCCAGGCCCGGGAGGGAGCAACCTAAGCCTGGACGTTTGGCGCTCAAGGGAGTGCGGATATGAGTAAGGATGGCGAGTGCGCTGAGCGCAAACTGGACGCTGAATCCCAGTGACCCACCGCCTTTCTATATTATGTGTAGTTCTTGTAGGAGTTGGCATGGTTTGCAGATGTCGCCTGTGGTGGGTTCGCCGCAGAGTTTGCATTCTTTTAGTTTTTCCATTACAGCCATAGTTTCTAGCATGGGTCTAATTTTTTCTATGGAGCGAAAAATTGTGTATTTTGTTCCGGCGTGTTTTTCTTCTATGCGGTTTAGCATAACTCGCACGTCGTTTCTTAGCGCTGCATGGGCGTAGGGGCATGGGACTGTTTGAAATTTGATTTTTTTTAGGTAGGCGTAAAAGGCTGTTTCTTTTTCTGGTATTTCACATAGAGGCTTTATTCTTGGTATCAAGTCTGGATGGCTACTGTCCATTAGAGGTTTGACGCGGGCAATACGTAAGGCGTCGCCATGTAAAATGTTTAGGATTATTGTTTGCGTTTCGTCGTCCAAATTATGCGCAGTTGCAAGCTTATTTGTTCCAGCTTTTCTTGCAGCCA
>JAWCNH010000036.1:0-8855 GCA_038848765.1 Bathyarchaeia archaeon | reverse complement strand
ATTGGTCTTTAGCCCCTAGCCCCAGGTCTGGGGAACGAATTGCACGTCAGCACCCTTTCGAGCCTCCACCAGGCTTTCGCCTGGCTTCGCCCTGCCCAGGGCTAGATCGCCCGGTTTCTAGCTTCACGGCCGTGACTCCAAGCCCTTTCAGACTCCGCGCCTCGCTAGGCTTAAACCTAGCTGCGCGCATGTCGGTTTCCCTACGCCTGCGGGCTTTAAACCCTTAGGCTCGCCACAGCCGTGAACTCCCCGGCCCGTGTTTCTAGACGGAACGTGCAACCCTGGTCCCCCTCCCTCGTACTCCCGCCTCACGGCGGTTTCCTTTGGGAGGGATCTACCCTTCCGGGCTGCACACGTCTGTAACCGTCTGGTTTCAGGCGCTTTTCACCCCCCTCCCGGGGTACTTTTCAGCTTTCCGTCACCGTACTAGTGCGCTATCGGTCTTGAGGCGTATTTAGTCTTGGAAGTTGGTGACTCCCAACTTCCCGCACCCAAACCAGGGTACGGTACTCCGGGACACCGGCACAACTCCTTCCGGCTTACGCCTACGGGGCTTTCACCCTCTATGGCGGGCCATTCCAGGCCACTTCAGCTTAACCAGCGAGGAGGAGCCGGGCCCATAACCCCACATCCCCCACGGGTTATCCCCATGAGGTTTGGTTTGGACTCTTCCCCTTTCGGTCGCCCCTACTTAGGGAATCCCGTTTTGGTTTCTTTTCCTCCCCCTACTAAGATGCTTCCGTTCGGGGGGTTCCCGCTCCCTACCGGGAGCACCGCAGACTCCCGAAGGAATCTGCAGTAGGAGGTCCCATTCGGGGATCCCCGGTTCTAAAGCTGCATACGCTTACCCGGGGCTCTATCGCGGCTGGCCGCGCCCTTCTTCGGCGCTCAAGCCGAGCCATCCCCCAGACGGCGTGGCATGTCGGGCATTTTGCGGTGTCTGTTTGACGTTGGCTGTGATTGGCGTTTTTGGGCCTATGCATGGCTTCATTATGAGCTTTAGAGGCTCATTCGCCCTTCACTCCACCATCATTGGGATGGGGAGCTGCATCATGTTCAATGGCTTAACGTAACGTAGCCAAAATAATTCTGAAGAGGGTTTCAGCCATATAAGGGTTACGTATGCAGTTTTCATTGTTACGTCCACATTTTATTTGCGTTTTCTGAATAGCATTATGCCCTCATGGTGGCACACGTATTCGAAGCCTGCCTCTATTAGTTTGCCTGCTTCGTTTATTGTTTTTGCTGTTGCAAAGTGGAATTCGTCGTTTTCTGTTTGGAAGAGGGTTTTCTCTATTTGGATGTATAGGGTTGTTGTGTCTATGCTTTTGTGGCCTAAGAGCTGGGCTACGTGCAGTAAATCTTTGGTTTTATGGTATTCTGTTGTTGCTTTCCAGTGGCGGAAGGTGTGAAATGTTATTCTAAGAAGCCTTGGGTTTCCAAGTTTTAAGGCGGCTCTTTGTCGGGCTAATTGGAAGACGCGGTGTTTAGTTTTTAATGATGTTTCGCCAAACACGTGTTTATCATTTTTCGGTAAGGCTCCAAGCATCATAGCCAGTTTTGGGCTTATGGCGAAAAGCCTTGCGTTCCCGCCTTTTTCAGGCTTGTTTAAGGTTACTATACGCCTTTCCAAGTCAACGTCAGCCCATTCGAGGGTGTTGGCTTCTCCAGCCCTCATTCCACTTTCCTTTAATGTCTGCAGGAAGGCCGCCATTCTCCTGTTGCAACATGCTATTAGATTATCAAGCTCTTGCTCTGTGGGAATGAAGGGTAGTTTCCGCGTCACTTTGTATGTTGGCGGCTCCCATTTTAAACCCAGCATTTTTAGGAAGCTTGTGTAGCTGCAGACGGCCAAATGCTTCCATGATAAACTCTTCTGAATTTTTGCTAAAACGTCTTTGACTGTTTCAGGCTGGGTTAAGTCGGCTCCGTTTGCCATTAAAACTTTTAGTTTGTAAACGTAGTTTTCAATTGTAGCATCTTTCAAGCCTTGCTTTTTAAGCCACCATGCAAATTCAAGGATTTTGCCTTGAATGTTCGCCTTGTCAAGCTCTGTGGCTCCCGCAGCCCATTGCCCGTTTTCCTTTTGTCCACTCATATGGCCCCCTTCTCTTGGCTCCAGAAGGGCCAAGGCTCTGGAGCTGCATTCGTTTAAAGTTAAGCCCGCGTCGGTTTTTAAATTCTTGCCTCTATGTTGCCTTTCAACTCTGGGCCATGAAAACCTGTAGCCGCAAACCCTACAGAAGTAGCGTTGAATTGCTGTTCCATCCGTTAAATAGCGAAGGCCGTCTCTGTAAAGGCGTTTTGAACCGCATTCTGGACAAGGGGGCTTGGTTTCAACCTCGATTGTGAAAATGGGCTTTTCTGTTGGGCTTACTGCGGGAACCTCATTCATGATTTTAAACTCCTTTCAAAATTTTAGGCGGTCTTCCAGGCGGAAGTTTAGGCCTGCTTTTGTCTGGCTTGTAATGGCTTAAACGTTTAAGCTCGAGGAAAAGGCGGATGTCTATCAAAAGTCGTTCGTTATGCTTGAGAAAATGTATTATCTTGTTTACTGTTGGGTTTCTTCTTCGCGTTTTTATGAACTCCTCGATTGCTTCAAGTTCTCTAACAGTGAAAATGTAGTTGCGCATGGCTTGTTAAACCTCTCTGCAGAATTTTTCGCTAAATTCCAACTGTTGGAATTTTAGCCCCCTGTTTTCTGCAGGGGCCTTCTTTAACGGCAAGCGTTTTTCCAGGATAATATTTGGGGTTTGCCACTGTAACACGATGCCAATGACTCCAACCGTAAAGAAACGTTAAGGCTTCCAGCAAACGTAAACCCTGCCCGCAAATCTCCCCATCCACCATTTCAATCACCGTTTGGAATGATGTTCAGCCTTCTTTTCTGAAAAGAAGCTTAAATCTGGCTGAAGAGGCATCATTTCAACTTTGCAACTGTGTGTAGTAGAGGTGTTTTCGCTTAGTTTGCTCCTAACCCTTTCCATCCACTCATCCACACCTTCAAATTCGCACCGTATACCCCTCCGCTGAAAAGTTGAAATGGTGATGTTTAACAGCTTTTCAAGGCTCTCCAGCCAAAACAGGCAGTTTTCTCTTGCATTTTTCAGATTGACATGATGTTTGGGCTTTTCTCTTAGGAGTTCGTAGCTGTAGGGCTTGGTGGTTTGAATCTCTTTTAAGTAGCCGTTCTTAGCAAGTGCTTTCAATATGCGGTAAGCCGTCAACGTTGAAAAGCCCGTTTTCTCTGCAACCTTATGTTTATCCAACATTTCACCATCCTCGAAAAGTTCCAACACTTGTTCTTGCCTCTTCTCCAACCGAGTTACAGTTTGCTGAATTGCCTCGCCTAACACGTCAAGGGCAAAGTCGAAATCGTCGGGCACCGCTATAACGTATGTTTTGTCTTGAACGTGGATTCTGGGCCTATCCGCTTGCCTAATAAGGGCTAACACTTTAGCAAAAGATACTATTTTCTCAATGTGGGTTCTAAGGGCCACCTGCTGTTCACGTGTTTGAGCATAATCCACAAACTTCATCAAATAGGGTGGAGGAAAAACGATAACCTCATTCAGCCATCCATTCAATCTTAAAGCGTTACGGAAATCTTCCACATTGAAGGGCTCTTCTAAGCCCAGTATTTGTTTGAGGCTCTCAGGGAGCATGGCGTTTCTAATTTTGAAAGCCATGACGCGTCTCGTTAGGATCGGGTCGTCGCTCATACTGATTCTGAAGGTTCGTCTATACAAGTCGGAATAAATATCCACATCCGCTTCTGTCGTAATAAAATTTTTTGCATTAGTTTTCGCTCGGCCCATCATCATACGGCCCGTAGCCTCATCCCGCATGGGATAAATAGTTTCGATAGGCTCCCCTTCACCTATGGCTCTTAAGCCCAAAGTGCCCGTTTTAGACTGAACGCCGGCCGCCTCGTAGATTAAAAGTGTTCCATGAAACTCTTCCGGAATGTATTTTACCGCTTCAGGCGTGGCTGTGGTGAATTCGAAAATCCATTCAGGCGGGATTAAAGGCTTGATAGCCCTTAACGATTCGTTTTTTCCGCTTCCGCTGAAGCCTGTGAGAATTAAGCTGAAGGGATATTTAGTTTGGCCACTGCATAACGCTACAAAATCGCAAATTAGAACTTTATCCTCACCGATGAGGCGTCTCCGGCCATATTTAACGGCTAAGCTTATCAAATCCTGTTTCAAAAGCTCGCGGGCCCTAGCTTTTTCCCCTTCAGTTAAAAATTCGTTGGCATCTTTAGGCGCGTATGGACACTCAAAGCCTAAACAGAAACCCCATTCACGAATGCTCTGACATGAAGCCGCTTTCTCAGGCTCGGCAGTTTTAACTTGATACAAGCTTTTTGTAAAGCTAAAGTCTTCTTGCCCTTCGAAAAGCCTTGCAACGGCTTCATCGCCTAATCCAGCCCGCTTATACTCGGCCGCAATAGCCAACCGCATTAGATGAGGAAGGTTGCTGCACGTTTCAAGCGCCTTTTTTAGGCAGGGCCGGACGCCTCTAACACGCTTCACACGCTTTTTCCCTTCAGTTTTAACTTTTGAAGGCTTAAATTTCGCCCTAAACCTTTCATAAAAATCTGGAACCTTAACAATTTCATCGTCCTGATAAACAGTGTAGGCCCCGCTCTCATAACATGATGGAGCCATAACCGCTAGGCCGTGAACGTGCAGCTCGAGCCCAAACTTCTCTTTTACATCTATGTTCTTCGCGTCGTTTGGCTTGTCAATAAATACAAAAACGTGGAAGCCTCGGGGCGTCTTATCAACGTATGTGTTCTGAAGCTCTGGAAAAGCTCGCATTAGAAGGGTGAAAGCGTCATGTTTAACCGGAGCATCTAAGTCTATGTCGACGTATGCCAGCCAACCGTGAGGCGTAGACCCTAAAACAACCGCGTAGCCATTAGCCCCAACCCAATCAAGCCCCTCAAAGCCCGGATAGTTCTCTTTCTGCCATTTCCATAAAGGCTGAAGGTTCTTGTCGCCGTTTTCGTCGAGGCTGATCCTTAATGGGACAATTTTAAGGCCTAATTCCGTCCAACGCTTAGCAGCCGCTATTAAATGCTGCATCCCCCCACCTCTTTGCCTTCATTAATTCTGGATTGAAGTCGCAGCGTATTCTTAAACCGCCGGCGAAAATCTGCCTCATAACTCTTCGAATCTGCCAAAGCTTTCGCGGGCAAAGCCGAAAGTCGCAGTAGCCGATGCTGCCGTCACGTGCAACGCAGCATAAGTATCCGTAATTATCAATAGTTTGAAACGGACAAGCCAATTCAGCCTGTTTTCTCATTTTTGACAGCCTCCAGCCACTTTTTACACCCATAGATTGAGTTCAAAACGTCTACGTATAGCATGAAAGTGAAGGCTATCCAGCATTTGCCATGCTTCTCAACTTTCGCCAAATTTAGTCTATGAATGAAAAGCAGCCGACGTATACGCGTCAAGTTTTGTAAAACTTTTAAAACGACTTCTTCATTAGGTTCAATCGTTAAAAAGCATTTGTTTGAGCCCTCCCAATGTTTCGGATCTAAAAGCGCAAGCGTCTCATCAAATAATTGTACAATTTGCTTCAAAGCCTTTCGAACATGCTGCCATTTCGGCGTTTTAGCGCGGTTAAGCAATTTTTTAACGTACCATAATTGAATATCCAAATTTTCAACTGACTCCCACAGTCGCCAGTTTAACAATTCTCGCCCATGAAAGCCTTGATGAGCCCAAAAGTCACCACGCGTTTTCCAACGGTAGCCTTGCCTTTCCAGTTCCCTCAACACGTTTTCATGCATATTTTTATAGAATTCCAATCAAAGAGCATCTCCGCAAAAAGTTGAAGAGGCAACAAGCCGTCTAGGCTTTGCCTCTCCACTATATATTACACAGAACTTTTATGTGGGGAGCAGCTGCCACATGAACGTTTTAAAGGCTTTGGGCCATTTTAATCGGCTAATTTGTAGACAGCTTAAAACGAAGTCCACGTTTTTTTCATAGCTTTTCCATTTTAATTTTCTATTCGGCGCAAGCCTTTGCCAGAAATTCTTGAGGGGGAACGTTTCCCGTCGTTCAGGTTCTTTTTCTCTCGCGAGCATCGAATAAACAAAATGCATTATCGCAAGAATTAGATACTCCGGGCTTCTGCCCCGCTTGTTAAAGTTTATCCATAAGTAACGTGTAAACCGCAGAACCTCTTCAACGATGCGCTGTTTCTGCCGGCTTAAACATTCATTTTCCAAAACATTTAAGATTATAGGCTCTACTCGAACTTCAAAATCCACTTGCGCCCTCTCCCTTCTCGCCCTTGAAATTCCATAGGGTGTTCTCATAATGTAACCTTCAAACGTCTTTCGGACGGCTTTTTTGTCAGGTGTTACCCCACCGTCGCCGTCAACCTCTTTTTTCCATGAATATGGGCCGAAAACACTGCTTTTAAACTTGGAATAATGCTCCTGCCAGCTGAAGCTCTTGCGGATTGATGAGAAGGTTTTCACGTTAAGTACAACAGGCTCCCATAAAGGCGTTTCAAACGTTTGGAGTTTAAAATAGAAGCTTTCGCCGCAGGCTAAACATCGGTAGCCGATTATCCCGCAGCCTACGAATCGGTTGATTCGCTCGAAGCTTTTGTATTTACCGAACTTAAACCATGGATATTTGCATCGTGGACATTCCCTTCTAATCTCAGCTTCATTCGAAATTATTCCCCTTATGCTTACTGTCGCTTCATTTTCCACTTTAAACTCGCGTCTGCAGTTAAGGCATAGGGCGTAACTTGGCCTGATTTCGCTGTACTCCCAGTCGATAGGAGACCTGCCAACATGGATTTGTTCATCATCATCAATCCAGACAAAACTTTTCTTTTCATAATCAAAAAAGCCATCTTCATCGGACGCACCGCAAAATGGACAAGTGTAATATTTCCATTTTATTTTAACGAGTCCGCCGTTTTCCTCAAGTATTTCGCTGAAAGCTGAACCTTGTCGTTTCTGTTCTTCCCTTGCTTTTCTAACATATTTGAATGCAACTTTATTGCGATAATCCAGGAGAACCTTCATCACAGACATATTTAAAATTTCAAACTTAAACCCACATGATTTACAAAAAACATCGCCACTTAAAGACATAACTTTCAACTTTTTCCCACATTTCGGGCATGGCTCCTTCAAAAAAGCTGAGACGCCCAAATCCTTAAGACTGCGCAACTTGTTTAACTCCCCTTGCATCCTTAATAAGCCCCTGCTTTCCACAGCTTGCCCCCTATATAATATAGGGGCAAAGTATTTTGAGCCGTTTTTCAAAAAAGAAGCTTAAAACTGCCTTTTCCGCAACTCAATTAATCCTTCAGGAGTGCGTAGACAGTGAACGCCTTTATCCCTCAAAATTTTCCAAACATCGTTCCATGTTTTAACGTAAGCTTCCCAGTTAACCTCTTTCAAAAACTTGTGAGGGGGGTCATATGGGATTTGATGAGCATAATAAACAACGTCGACGAGCACAGTCATGACATATTCAGGCCGCTTGCCTTGAATGTGTCCTAAAACTGCCTTGTAGAGGGCTTCAACATTATCGCGTATAACGCGGGGAACCGTTGGGTCTTCAAACCATTTTCCGATTTCCAGATGTTTCGCGCACGTCACGTTTATAAAATGCCACAGGCTGCTTTGTTTCGGGTTTGTTTTCTGTCTATAAACATCTGTTCTGTAAGCTTGCCGAAGTTTTTGAAGGTATGCTAGATCAATTTCTCGATATCCTCTATAGGAATCATCCAGTTCATACATAGCGCCTTCAGCGTCTTCAAAGGTGCGCCCCATGCTTGTGCCAAGACGTGTAATGCCTCTTCGGATAATCCGTCCCTCATCTGAATATGTGTAAACTTTTTTCCGTCTATAACCGCAAGTCCTACAATATTGATAATCAACTTCGGACTCCATTTTCGCGCCACATATAGGGCAGCGGGGCGGAACTTTAAACGGCAAGTTTAACTCCTCTTCTACCCAAGCAAAAATGCCTATTTAAAAACTTTATACAAATTTTCATGTTAAAATCCTATTAAGTAAGGTTTAAGTGGAATCCTCGGCGCAAGATAATATGAAAACGTTTCATTTAGACGTTACTAACAGAAACTAGCAAAGCATGTGAGAAAAATTAGTGGGAGAGCAGGCGTAGCAAGAAAGCTCGAGCAGTCTTTGGAGTTTTCACTAAAATCTGAGTTCAAATCCTTCCCCGGCTACCAATATACCGTGGACAGGTCGAGATTCAAAATATGGGTCTTTCATGTTTGTAATTCCTACTTTTTATAAATAACGTAAACTCCTGACAACATTACAAAACCAGCTAATAATTGGATAAAGGAAAAATCTTCTCTAAGCATAGCAAAGGCGAATGCCGCTCCAAAAAGTGAGGATGTTGAAAATATGACGCCCGTTTTCATAGCGCCTATCTCTCTGAGACCCAGCAAGAAGAGGAGAATCGAAAAGCCTATACTGAAAGCTCCTGCAGATAAGAAGTAAGAGAAAGCAAACAATGGAATTTGAAATGGAAGTCCAAGACCCAAGATAGCAACAGCAGAACCGTTCCTCCTGCCAGGCATTTTGTGGCTGTTATGAGGATGAGATCCTCTTTTTTGCTAAGGAATTTGCTCAGATTATTATCTATGCCCCAGAACACGCATGCTGCTACTATCAACACATTACCAAAGAAGCTCTGAGTGAGGGTTAACAGATAGAATTCACCATTAGTCGTTAAAAACAAAACCCCTACAAATAGGAAAAGAATACCGACCCAATCTTTCCTATATGCCTTCTCTTTCAAAAATAGAAATGCTATGAGCACTGTAAACAAAGA
>JAWCNH010000035.1:0-8928 GCA_038848765.1 Bathyarchaeia archaeon | reverse complement strand
TTAGGCTCAGGATCTAAAGAAAATGGCAGTTGGCTTGAATGTCATCGTCAATTCGATTTTTGCGCCGACGACGTTTAAATCCTTGAAACTGTTTCCATGGAAACAACAACACAAATAGCACTTAAAAGGGTCAACCTTAAGGATTAAAACAACTTGTCGAGCATTCTGACGCAGTTTAAGAGGTTGGTGGTGTGCATGTTGGCTGTAAGTTCAGCAAACAAATGGGAAAATGCACGAACGCCTTTTAAATGAGACAAGGCCAAAATAAACAGAGGCTCAACCCAAGCAATAGGTGTAATCACAGACGTAGGCACATTCTTGCCACTACTAGCAGAAGAAATTCAAAAACTGAAAGAACAACCCCAACTAAACGCACTGCTATATTAGAAGTTAAACTTTTGCTAAATATTCTAGCGGGTTCAATCACGCAGATAATTATTTTAGCAACATGATATGAAGTGCTGCCTATGTTTACCAACGTATTTGTCTGGGTTTTTATCAAAATTTTGCTTGCAAGATTCACTGCAGAAGTAGTGGGTTTTGCCCATGTACTCTGATTTGTATTTGGCTGTTTTTTCGTTAACATTCATTCCGCAAACAGGGTCTTTCACCATTCATTCTCACCTCCTTTAAGTTCGCTTATAACTTTAACAGTTTGAGGGTTGCCGAGTTGCTTACAACAAATAATGAGCTTAAAGCCATTGCTCCTGCAGCGATTATTGGGCTTAGCAAACCGATGGCTGCAATTGGAATTGAAACAGTGTTGTATATGAACGCCCAGAAGAGATTCTGTTTAATCTTCTTCATAGTGGCTCTGCTAAGCATTATTCCCCTCGCAACATCACGTAAGTCGTCTTTGATGAGGACTATGCCGCCAGTTTCTTTGGCAATGTCAGTTCCGCTGCCTATGGCTATGCCTATATGTGCTTGGGCGAGCGCAGGAGCGTCATTTATACCATCGCCCACCATAGCGACAACTTTGCCTTCGTTCTGCAATTTTTTGATGACGTTAACTTTTTCCCATGGCAAAACGTTCGCAATAACAGTATCGATGCCTAATTGTTTGGCTATCGCTTTTGCGGTTCGTTCATTGTCACCTGTTAGCATGGCAACTTCAAGCCCCATGTTTTTAAGCTGCTTTATGGCTTCTGCTGCGTTGTCTTTCGGCGTATCCATAACTGCGATAATTCCAACTATTTTCCTATCTACAGCCAGAAGCATGGCAGTCTTGCCTTGCTCTTCAAGTTCCGACAACTGATTTTCCACATGCATGATGTCAATGTTATTGGATATCATCAATTTTCTATTCCCAAAAAGTATCTGCTGGTTTTTGTAAAAGGCTTTAACACCGTGTCCTGGTATTGCTTCAAAGGAGTCAGCGTCGCGAATTTTTAGTCGCATATTGTCTGCTGCCTTAATTATAGCTTCTGCCAAAGGATGCTCCGAGCCTTTTTCTGCAATTGCTGCCAACTCTAAAATTTCCTTTTCGCCATAATCTTCCGTGGATATAATATTTGTAACAGATGGCTCACCCTTAGTCAGAGTCCCAGTTTTATCAAAAACCACTGTTGTTAATTTTCCAGCATTTTCAACATATTCGCCGCCTCTCAACAGCACTCCGTATTCAGCTCCTTTGCCGACGCCAGCTAAAATGGCTGTAGGTGTAGCTATGCCTAAGGCGCATGGACAAGCTATGAGAAGTATTGCTAATAAAACTAGAAAGGCAAAGGCAAATCCAGCTGCAAAAAACCAGTAGGCAAAGGCTATGGCCGCGACTGTGAAGACCGCTGGGACAAAGTAGCCTACGACACGATCTGCAAATTTTTGGGCAGGCGCGTTAGATGCTTGCGCTTCCTCTACTAAACGCACGATCTGCATGAGAGCCGTATCTTCGCCAACTCTGACGGCTTTAATTTTTAGCAGCCCCGTTTTGTTTATGGTGCCGCCTATTACATCGCTGCCTATGTTCTTCTCTACCGGTATGCTCTCTCCAGTGATTATCTTTTCATCTACCGAAGAATGCCCAGCTATAACCACTCCATCTGTTGGAATTTTCTCTCCAGGCTTAACAACTAAGATATCGCCTACTTGAACGTCTTCTATTGGGACTTCCACTTCTTGTCCATCTTTCAGAACCCTTGCAATAGTTGGCTGAAGTTCAAGAAGTTTACGAATAGCCGCGGCAGACTTCCTTCTGATGGTTTCCTCGATAAACTTGCCTAGTAACACAAAGGCTAGGATAGCTATTGCTATTTCCATGTAGCCGAAACCTTCAGTGCCCAGCCACGGAAAGAACGTGCTTACAACGCCATATCCCCACCCTGCAAGCACTCCAGTAGTTATGAGAACATCCATGTTTATGGAGCGGTTTCTAAGCGCCTTATAAGCACCATAGTGAATGCTCCAACCCGCCACCCAAACAATCGGTGTCGACAAAATAAAGAAAGCCAAGTCCCATGCAGAGATTCCAGCAATTCTGAATGTCATTATGACCACGGCAAGTCCTAACATAGCCATAACCCTTAAAGCGGCAACGCTCACGACTCCTGCAAGGGCTAAAGCAACTCGACGTTTCATTGCCTTTAATTCTTGTTC
This sequence comes from Bathyarchaeia archaeon, assembly GCA_038848765.1. Lineage (GTDB taxonomy): Archaea > Thermoproteota > Bathyarchaeia > Bathyarchaeales > JAWCNH01 > JAWCNH01. The sequence goes on along the minus strand of JAWCNH010000035.1, from coordinate 6,333 downwards.
TGGCCGCTCATATGTTCGTGCACAAGTTTCACTGCAAAAATAGTAAGTGCGATCTCCAATCTTACGTTTGATAGCATTATCTTCGTCTACAGTCATACCGCATACGGGATCTCTTGGCAACTCGACAACCCCTAAACTCTTATATGGGACTAACTATTTAAGTATATCGATTAAAAATATATCTTATATATACATATACTTAATTACTTCTGTCTCAAAAGTGGAATTAACATGGGAACCTTTTGTTTGTATAGGCGATATTTTTCTCCAAAATTTTTCTCTAATTCGCGTTCCTCTTTTATTGCTTGACGATAATAAGCATAGACGAGGATAGGCCACATTATGACTGTTAGTATTGTTGGCCACTGAACAAGAAAGGCAGCGGTGCCAATTATTATACCTGTATACTGGGGATGCCTGACAATGCCATAGAGTCCAGTTGTCACTAAAGTCCCTTTTGCATTGTAAATTTGCCTCCATCCAGCTATTATGAGATAACCAGCAAGCAAAAGCATGAAAATGCTTATTGTCATCACAACAGCAACTCCAGTTTCCAGATCCCAAATACCTGCTAGAGCAAGAAAAGTGGCAAGCATGTGCCCAGTTGACGGATTGTCAAATAATGGTATGCCTAAAATTGAAGATACAATGTAAATCGTAAGGGGAATGCCATACATTTCCGAGAACAGCGAAATAATGAAGGCTTCATACAAACCTAAGGCCTTCCAATCCCTTTTTCTAATAGGTTTAACGAAGGCTACAACAAAAATCGTTAATACCAAAATATTAATAAATACTAGGGCCCAGTTAAAGAAATGCGAAAATTCCTCTATTTGGCTCATGATGGTTTACACCTTTATTTTTGCTTTAAAGATGCCAAATCTGAAGCATGCAAAGGAATGTAGGCAGCAAAGCATTTTTATCTCTCCTCATCTATCTATTTCATTAGGAGTATATAAATATATCTAAAAAGGATATGTCTACAATGACTATGTCTTCAACGGAACTCCAACGTATAATTTCAGACTTCTCCCGCTTCTACATTCTCATTATTTTATACGAAGAACCATCTCATGGATACAGCATCCTCAGCAAATTCAGAAAAAGAATAGGAAAGCAGATCAGTCCAAGTCTCATCTATCCTTTTCTCAGACAACTCGAACAAAAAGGCTTAGTAAAACATAAAACTAAAATGGTTGGAACCAAGGAAAAAAAGATATTTGAATTAACTGACGAGGGAAGAAAACTCTGTGAACAACTCTTCAAACGATTTTCAGCTTTAGTTTCTGTTGCCATAGAGCCAAGTCTAGCCATCTGCGCTAACTGCGGTTGCAAAGTCTACGAAGGCGGATATCAAGAAGTCATAAATGGAAAGGAAATGACCTTTTGCTGCATTCACTGCGCAGAGTCATACAAACGAGAAGCCACCACCGCATAATCACAATCATATAACCGGGTTCAAAGTCAGAAAGAATATGCCTAGGTATTTTTATCTCCACGGACTATAAGCCGATTTCATTAGGGGCTGGCGTGTTGGCTATAACCCGCCTTCTGTTTTAAGTGGCATCTGGCTAATCGGGCTACCCGCGCTTTAGGTAGACTCTTCATTAGCGCTTGTTTGCCCTTTCCACGTGCAGGACGGCCGTTTCACCGTTTCCACCCAGCATTCTCAACAACTTAGCATGCATCATAGGCACTTGCAGGGTGGACGTTTCGTTTCTGCTCCGTTGCCAAGGCTCTCGCCTTACGCCTTGCGGGCGTTGCACTTCTACACGTGGGCGGAGTTTCCTCAGGCTTCATAAGTCAGCCCGAAAGGCCACACGCCAACTCGCCAGCCCAAAATATAAGTGTGACAAAAGGGTGCAATAAAAGTTTTGGAAAGTTTATTTCACTGTGCAGCATTTATGGTTTCGTGGCGGTTAGAGTCTATGGCTAAGCATGTGATTTTGGTTACTGGGACGCCTTGTGTGGGAAAAACTTCAGTGGCGCGTCTGCTCGCCTCTAGGCTTGATGCAGTTTATGTGAATTTGACTGAGTTAGCCCTTAAAGAAAATTTTGTTTTGGGCAGAGATGAGAGGGATGGATCTTTTATTGTTGATGAGAACCACATGAAAAATAAAATTGGAAAAATCATAGAGGAGGCTGGAGAGAAAGACGTTATTGTTGACGGGCATTATGCACCGAGCGTGGTGTCTGAAAAGCTTGCAACCCACGTTTTTGTTTTAAGGCGTAACCCTGTGGAACTGCGAAATTTTATGGAGAAGGCGAGTTTTTCAGGCGACAAACTTTGGGAGAATTTGGCTTCTGAAATTTTAGACGTTTGCCTAGTTGATGCTTTAAACGTTTACGGCGAGGAGAAAGTTTGTGAACTTAATGTTTCTGGCAGAAGCGTTGAAGAAGTTGTAGCAGAAATCTTGGAAATTATTAAGGGCGTAAAGAAATGTTATGTAGGCATAGTGGATTGGTTGGGCATGTTGGAAAGTGAAGGACGCTTAGACGAGTTTTTAAGGTTTTAACGCCCGTTTTCATCTTAGGCTTTGTAGAATCTGCCTCTTAGTTAAAAGTAGTACCTTTCGCCTATTTGCGTAAGACTTTGCATGGTCGCTGAATTTTTCCCCAATTATTATGGGATTAGGCAAGCCCACCTCTTCGGAAGCTTTGTCGAGATTTATTACTACATTTATACCAATGGTTCTTTTCCAGTCTTTTATCCAAACTCCTTGGGTTAACTTTCCCTTCTGAACGATAAGGTCGAAATTTCTTGAAATTCCCCTGTAACCTTCAAGGCTGACGCCTTCTTCTACCTTGTAGCCTTTTCTTTTAAAATACTCGATCACCGCCTGTTTTAAGTCGGAAAGCGCATAAGGTTTTGCTTCCCCGTTGCTCATTTGTATCCTCTTGCATTAAGCGTTATTTAGCGGAACGGGGAAAAGGTTTTCGGAGGAAAACTCTTTGGCTGGCTACATAATAGTAGCTTGCAGTAAGTGTGGAGGCTATTTTCTGGCTAAAAATTTTCAGAAAACAAGGACTTGTCCCTACTGCGGTTCAAAAGTTGTGCTTGAAAAAGCTAAAAGGGTTGCAGTTGCTGGAACTGCCAACGAAGCATCAGCATTATTGCGCAAATTAAAGGAGAAAGCTGCCAAAGACGGGAAGGTTAAGCTTCGAAGGCTATTTTAAGAAAAGCCATTAACCCTATTCCAAGCAAAAGGGCGACAAATTGGATAACAGACTCGCCTGCACGAGGCTTTTTGTGGAGCTCAGGCATGAGGTCTGTGGCTGCTATGTAAATGAAGCCTCCGGTAGCAAAGGGAACAAGCAGAGCTTCTATGCTTTGGAGATATGCCAAAAAATATGTTGCCAAGGCGCCTGTAATTGCCGTTACAGCTGAAAGGAAGTTATAGGCTAATGCCCTCTTTCTGCTTATTCCTCCATAAACAAGGACCCCGAAATCGCCTATTTCCTGGGGGATTTCATGAAAAATTACTGCCAGGGTTGTTGCAAAACCTAAGTCAAATGAAATCAGAAAAGTTGCCGTTATCACCATGCCGTCTATGAAATTGTGAATTCCATCTCCAAGGAGGTTGAGGTAAACGAACATGTGCGTTGGGCATTCTCTTTCGTGGCAGTGGCGCCAATAAAGAAACTTCTCTAATGCAAAAAAGGAAACTATGCCTATAACAACATAATAGAAAGCGGTTGTGGGATTACTTTCTGGTTTTAGGGCTTCTGGCAACAAATGGAAAAATGCTCCGCCTAGAAGGGTGCCTGAAGCAAAGCCTACAAGAACCATTGTAATATTTTCCAGCAACTTTTCTTTTAAACCTATGAAAAGTATACCTGTGAAGGCTATGAGGCTTACTGCCGCTACAGAGGCTAAAATCACGATTAAGTTGTCCATCAACCTTCAAGATTAGGGCTTTAACTTATTAGAATATCGGTGGCTTATCCACTTAAACCGTTTTTTATTTTCTTAAGCATCTCACATGCCTTGCATAGTTCTTGGGTTGTGGGTTCTCCGCATAGGCTGCACTCGCTTAGGCTTTCCTTGGCCGAGATTTTTTCTAGGGCCAGCCTAATTTTCTCCGCTGAATTGAAAATTGTGAATTTTATACCTGGATGTTTCTCTTCCATTCTGTTGAGGAAAAGGCGCACGTCGTTTCTCATAGCTTCGGAAGCGTATGGGCAGGGGATAGTTTGAAATTTTATTTTTTTAACGTAGGCAAATAGGGTTGTTTCCTTTTCTGGAATTTCGCAGAAGGGTTTTATCCTTCGTACAAGTTTTGGATGCGTCTCGTCTGTGACTGGTTTTTCTCTTGCTATGCGCATGACATCGCCGTGTAACATGTTCAGAAGTATTGTTTGCATTTCATCGTCTAAAGTGTGCGCAGTTGCAAGCTTGCTGGCTTTAACTCTTCTTGCAACTGTGTTTAGAGCTTTTCTTCGTAGAACACCGCAATACGCGCACGGAGTTAATTGGTTTTCACTCTTCAATTTTAAGGCGTTAATAATTTCATCGAGTGTGAAGCCGTAAAGCTCTTTGAAAGAGATTATGTGGTGTTCTATGCCAAGCCTTTTACAGTTCATCTCAGCTATTTTTAGGGCTTCGTCTCGATAGCCTCTAATTCCCTCGTCGACTGAAACTGCCACAAGAGAAGCTTTAGGATAATCCTTCTCTATCTTAGATAAGACATGTAGGAGGCTGACGCTGTCTTTTCCTCCAGAAACAGCTACCGCAACTCTGTCGTTGAACTCAAGCATGTCATATTTTGCGATGGCTGCCCTAACTTTTCCTTCAATGGACTTTATAAAACACCGCTTGCAAAGCCTCTCTCCAGAATATCTTCTAAAGAAAAAAGCCTCCCCATGCTTGCAAACAGTGCATGTTACACGTTCTATTGGAGCGTCCAATTTACCATTCTTCCAGAAAATAATAGAGTAGCCTCTTTAGTAAATAGCTTTTTTAAATTCGTTAAATCATGTAATCATGTCAATAACTGGCAATGCGAAACGGAGTAGGGCGGCTATGCCGCTTAGGGCTAAAAGTTTTGCGCCAGCTTCGTGTTCTGTGCTCAAAACCATAATTTTGCCGCCTTTCGCCTCTACACTTTTCATCAACTCTTCCAAGGCTAAGCGTTCTTCGTCTGAAGCCTCACGAAGTAATGTGTCAGCCAATACGAGGGTTTCAACTGCTCCAAAATCGACGGCTTTCCTTACCTCCTCTAAGCCATAAGCAACATTGCGCTCGTTCTTGCCAAGTCTTTTCAAAATTTCCTCCATAATTTCGGTTTCCTCTAAAATTCTCAGATGCGCCATCGCCTTTGAGAGAACCCCAGAGCGTATAGCCTCATAGATTCCTGCAACACCGCTATTGTTAACGCCTTTTACGTCTACGACGGACTTGGCTAAGTCGGGGTGTTCCCTTTCAAGGAATTTTGCAAAGTCGTTTTTCAAAAAGCCAACGCCAATAATAGCTATGGGACTGTGTGTTTCGCTCCAAGTCTGGCGCAAGCTTTCCAAAGCCTTTTTAAAGTGGGCGGTTATGGCTTCGCCTCTTTTCTCAGCTTCAAGTTTTCCAGGAAGGAGCATTCTTTCTTCCGCTTTCACGTCGACGCCGTATTGGGTTGTTGTGGCTATGACGTAGCCTTCATCGTCTATGGCAACTATTATTATGGGTTTTTCAGAGGTTTTTCTTGCAGCTTCCAATCTTTCAATTTGGTGTTTAGCCCACTTCTTTTTCACTATTGTTACCGGCGAGTTCAATGCGATGTTAAGCGTGTGATGAGCGCCCGTTGGAATAACTTCTGGAGCTTGACAGATGATTCCGTGAACCCTAAGCCTTCCGAGAAGCTTGTCCCAAAAAACTTTTTCCACTCTTACGCCTAAAAAAACTGAAACTCTTTCGCCGCGCTTGTCCCGTGCATATTTTTCATTGGGTTTAACCTCTCGTGTTGTGTAAGCGTAAACCTCGTCGTTTTTGTAAATGATGTTGTAAAGATGCCACAAGTCGTCAAGAGTTTCGGGAACAACTTTTACAAAGCCCTTCTTCAAATTAGTTTCAAGGATCTTCAATTGTTGCGCCTTCTTTCCACGGCGGCTAGCAGTAACCGACCTCTACCATTAACATCAAGCCTAAATGACAGCCCAGCATGGTGCCTTAGAGCTAATATGCGCGCTTATGGGGTCTAACAAGCTCCTCCAATATGCCCAGCATGTCGGGGACTTTTGTAACTATGTCTGTGAAGGTGAGTATGCCCACAAGCTGATCGTTGTTTCTTGTAACGAGAAGCTTTTTAACGCCTTTTTTCGCCATCAGCCTAGCCGCTTCATCTATGC
>JAWCNH010000034.1:0-9134 GCA_038848765.1 Bathyarchaeia archaeon | reverse complement strand
TTAAAAGGCTTATACGAATATGTGTGGCAGCTGAAACCGCCAGAAAAGCCAAGCATACACATCCCATACAATCTGCTTACCTTTCTGGCGAAGATGGCGCCAAAAGACCATGAACTTGACTTCATAACGGAAAAACTTCGCAGTTACGGCTATCTACAGAAAAACCAAACAATCGACGACAACCTAAAAAGACGAATTGAATACGCTTTCAACTGGATAAAAGACTTCGAAGAAATAAAAGAAACCGCAATAAGCCTCACAGACAAGGAGAAAACCGCAATAAAAGAATTAATCGAAATCTTGAAAACAGAAAATGAAGCGGAAAAAATACAGAACCACATATTCAACACGGCTAAAAAACACAATTTGCACCCAGCCCAATTCTTCAAAACACTTTACAACATCCTCTTGGGCGCTCCGCAAGGACCAAGATTAGGCCCATACATACTTGCCATGGGGAAACAAAACGTTGTCGATGCTTTGGAGAGAGCATTAAGGCAAAGTTGAATTGATTAGCGCTTTTGTCTTCTGTACGCTTCAATGAGTAGCAACAATGCAAATATCATCAAAACTGCGGCTCCACCTGCGCCTAGAAAAGGGATAATTAAGGAGTAAAACAAGTGCCAAGGGTTCATCCCAAGAATAGAAATAAATCCAACGATTCCTAGCAACAAGCCTAATTCTCTTTTTTCCTGTTCTCTGCTTTGATGCGCCATACTTTCTCTTGCCACTGCTGGATTTATACCCGCCTGTCTGGTATATGCGTACTCAGAAAATGGCAGTAGACTTACGATTCCTATAGATATCATAATCAAGGGAACAGCCCAAGGAAACAGAAACAACAAATATTCTACGAGTTTCGTTGGAAAAACGTCTTGAATAAAAACCAATATGGAAAAACCTGCCGAAAGTCCACAAGCTATAATTAAAAACAGCATGAACCACCGCAAAGCCTTTTTACAATGAACCATTCAAATCCTCTTTTACATTATCAAAATTATAAACGCTCACATTTAAATCGGTTTTCATACTACAAGGCTTATTAGCATGTTTTCTGTTCCTAAGCTCGTAGGCAAAAGGGCCCGTAGTCTAGTCTGGATTAGGACACTGGCCTGCGGAACAAAAAAGTCTTGTGCAGAAAGCCGGAGATCCTGGGTTCAAATCCCAGCGGGCCCGCTTTTTGGTTATTCGTTTTCGTTTAGGATTTCTGCTTGTACTTTTTCTGCATAGGGAATGTAGTTTTCTATTTCTGGGCATAGGATGTGGAGTATTTCGTGGAAGATTGTTATGATGAATTCTTTTAAGCAATAGTTGAACTGTTTTTCCCAATCGCAGTAGCCCACGTATATGTAGATGATGCCTTCTGGGTGTTTGTCGTCTATCGTGTATGTTCCTTCGATTGGTGGAGGAACATAATTTTTGGGTAAAACTTTCTGTTGCGCCTTAGAAAGTTTAGGGAAGCATTCGATTTCCATGCTTTAATATTTGCTGCATTTACTATATGTGTTTTGTTGGATTCGGAATTTGGCTGAAAATTTAATTGACTCCAAAAGGCAAAAAACAATGAGCAAAATTGAAGATGAGAATCCCATGCGTTTTCCTTATTTTGGCAACCTTTATCTTAGCTCTTCTCATATTCTATTATGTTTCTCTTCTTATACCACTGACATTCAGCTCCTTAGATTACGCAGTGATTTTCGCTTGGGTTGCTATTGGCATAATGGTAATTATTATAGCAGCGTTTTTGGTGGGTAGTCACACAAGCACTTAATTTATCGTCTATACGAGAAAGGGAAGAGTTCCTCAATGGTTTTTACGTTGATGCTGTTCATCAATAATTTTCCATTCTTTGTTTTTGCCATGAGGATTTTCGCTCCGGGGAAAGCAAAGTCAGAAATGTATTGGAGGCAGGCGCCGCATGGTATCAATTCTTTAATGTTGTCCATTTCTGTTACAATGGCTATTTTCCTAATTTTTCTGTTGCCATGTAGAACTGCGTGATCTATGGCGCATCTTTCAGCACATTTTCCTAATCCGGAGACCCAACTTTCAATGTTGCAGCCTTCATAAACCACATTATCTTCGGCTAAAACTGCGGCGCCGACAGCGAAACCCCAGAGAACGTAAGCGTTTTTCATGGCTTTGATTGCCCATTCAAGCAAGTCTTTGTCTTCTTCGGTGATTTTGAACTTTTCTTCCATAAGATTCACCTGTCAAGTGGTGCTACTTTCTTTGGATGGAACATAATAATATTCACCGATTTTTTTCTGGTATCTGTCCATTTTTGAATTTTCTTTATTCACACGTGGTCTTTTTGTAGTTGGGTCTCTTCTAAAGGTGATTCGCATTTCCTTTAAGAAGGTGTTCATGCCTTCCCTAAGATTTGTCGGCGGATGAGCTATTCCATTTAAGCCTGGTTTTCCGGAGAAAATCATAAGTCGATCCGCAATAAAGTCTTGTGCTACTACATCATGTTCAACAACAAAGCTTGTCGCACCTCGGTTTTCTATGACTCGGCGTATAGTTCTCGCCATAGCTAGTCTTTCTTCAACGTCCAAATAGGCGCTTGGTTCATCTAATAAGTAGAGATGTGCTTTTCTTGAAAGGCATGCTGCAATAGTTACTCTTTGTAGTTCGCCGCCGCTTAGTTCCATGACGTTTCTGTCCAATAGAGACTGTAGGTTGAGGGATTGCAAAATTTCGCTTTTGTACCATCCAGACGTGAACTCGTCTTTTACAATGCTTCGTAGCAATTCTTCAACTGTTCCTTCATATTCAGCTGAAATGTACTGTGGTTTGTAACTAACCGACAACTCTCCCAGCATGGATGTTTCGCCTTTATCTGGTTTTTCTATTCCCGCGAGAAGTTTAACAAATGTTGTTTTTCCGATGCCATTAGGTCCTAATATGCCGATGACTTCGCCTTTCTTGACTAAGCCTGGTTCCACATGAAGCTCAAATTCTCCGTAAGACTTTTTCATTCGTCCCCACTGGAGTAATGTTTCGCCTGCAGCCCATCCTATAGATGGGGGCTTCACATGAAAGAGTATGGGTTCTTTTCTGAAGCGTACGTTTTCGTCTGGAATGTAGCCTTCCAAATATATGTTTATGCCAACACGGGCACCTTGAACATGAGAGACAATGCCATAAACGCCTGGTTCTCCGTAGAAAAGGCAAACTTGGTCTGAAAGATAGTCTAATACTGCGAGGTCATGTTCAGCCAATATGACGGTTTTTCCTTCTTTTTTGAGGCTTCTTATGGCTCTAGCCACTTCTAGGCGTTGTTTCACGTCCAGATAGCTGGAAGGCTCATCGAAAAGATACACGTCGGCTTCTCGGCAAATTGCAGCTGCCACAGCTACTCTTTGAAGTTCGCCTCCGCTTAAGACTTCGAGTGGGCGGTCTAAAATATTTTTAAGGTCAAGCCACTCTATGACTTTTTTCAGCGTTTGTCTTTCATCTGTTTTTTCGAGAAGTTCCTTAACTACACCAGAAACCGCCTTTGGAATCTTGTCTACATATTGTGGTTTGTGCACAACCTTTAATTTTTTCTCGCTGAGTCTTAGGAAGTATTCTTGGAGAGTTGAACCGCGATAATGTTGTATAATTTGTTGCCAACTTGGGGGGTTTTCAAAGTTGCCCAAGTTAGGCTTTATTTCTCCAGAGAGTATTTTTATGGCGGTGGTTTTTCCGACGCCGTTTTTTCCAAGAAGCCCCAATACTATGCTTGGTGTGGGTATAGGTAGGCGGAAAAGTTTGAAAGTGTTTGCGCCGAAACGGTGGCTTGCTTCTTCTTCAAGTTCGTCTGGCAAATTCACTATAGAAAGGGCGCTGAAAGGGCATTTTTTTATGCATATTCCGCATCCAACGCAAAGCGATTCTACGATTATGGGTTTTTCGTTTTCAAAGCGTATCGCTTCAATTTTGCTTCTTACCTTTGGGCAATAGCGATAGCATAGTCTGTCGCAACGTTTCGGTTTACATCGGTCAGCGTCTAACACTGCCACTCTGGTCATGATTTTCCCATGCTAAAGAAATGAAAGAGTGAAATTAGAATAATAAAGTTATCATAAAATATGTGTGATAAATAAAAGGGAATAAATAGAAGAGGTGTTTTAGTTTACCATTCTTCCTCTTCCCATTCCTCTTCTTCGCCTTCTTCCCATTCTTCCTCTTCCCATTCTTCCTCCATTTTTGCACCTCCATTAAATGCTGTTTATTGGGTTGGGTGTTTCTTTAACGACATCTATTTTGTTTCTTAAACGTTTTTGTTCGTCAACTGCCGAAAAATTTTGCCAAATATTCTTTTGTTAAGCGGTTTCTTTCACGATTTTTGCCGTTAATGCAGCCCTTGGCTCTTTCATATCGTTCGACATGAAAGCCCAACAGAGGTGGGGCGAGTTGTGCGCTGCGCCTATGCCGCCTTTTGAATCCACTGCGATAAGTCCAATTTGATTTACAGCAACATCCTTCAGTCTCCTATTAACGTTTTTAATGGAGTTTTCCACCGCTATTTGCGCTGAAAAACCGTTTCGCATGTAGTCGCATGCAGTTTTGGCAAGCACAAATCTTATGGCTATTTCACCTATGCCTGTTGCCGAACATGCGCCAGCTTCGTTGTCTGCATAGGTGCCGCAGCCTATAAGCGGAGTGTCGCCTATTCTGCCTGGAATTTTGAGGGAGATGCCTCCAGTTGAGGTTGCTGCTGCGAGATTCCCTTCTATATCAATGGCTGCGGCGCCCACTGTTTCCAACTGGAAAAGTGTTGGGTTTTTCTGTATTAGCCTATACAGTCGTGGCAAATAATTTAGTTTTCCTATGGCGAGTTTTTCTTTGGCTTCATGCCAATATTTGAGACGCAGTTCAGAAATCGGATTTGCCTTTTCTAAACGGAAAAGTTCGGCTAATTTTTTCGCTCCTTCGCCCACCACAAAAACGTGGTCAGTGTTTTCCATTACAATTCTTGCCAAACGAACCGGATTCTTTATGTCTTCAAGCAGTCCGGCGGCGCCAGCGTTAAGTGTTTTTCCATCCATTATTGCAGCTTCCATTTCCACTCGTTTGTCAATGGTTAGTGATGAACCGCGCCCAGCATTGAAAACTTCGTTGTCTTCCATAAAAGCAACAGCGGCTTCCACGGCGTCTAATGCTGCTCCGCCTCTCTTTAAGACTTCGAATCCTATAGAAGCTGCTTTTTCAACTCCTTTAATACCTGCCTCTCTTCTTTCGGGTTGCCATTCACCAGCTCCGCCGTGGACTACGATTGCGGGTTTTTGGCTTTCCAAGCTTTTCACCAGTGATTAAAGAATAGCTAGAACGTTTTTTCCCGATTTAAGCTCTACGCATTTATTGAATACATTTGTAACCGTTTCGAAATCAAAACGTGTCAAAAAGGTTATTAAGTTTCAGCCCATTCAACCCACCAAGTGTCTCACATGAAGACTGGGTTATCCAAAAAATGGCTAATCATATTCTTAATCGCAATCATAGGCTCAGCAGCCGTTTTCTTTAATGTCGGTTACCATATAGGATACAAAACTGGCTATGAAGCAGCATACTTAATGCCTGTGCGCATAGGCTATCTTGTGGCGGACATTCACCAAATAGCGTTCTTCGTTGCCTATTATCAAGGCTTCTACGAGGAAGAAGGGATAAGGCCCATAAGACTTGAATACGTAAACGGCCCAGCGCAAATGTTAGCTTTTGCTTCTGGAGAATTGGACGCAGGGTATGTGGGAATAGTGCCAGCGCTCATATCAAAATCCAAGGGAGCAGATTTCAAAATCATGGCTTCAGCTAACCTTGAAGGTTCAGCCATAATCACAAAGCCCGAAATTAAGAGCGCTCAAGACTTGGATGGGAAAACTGTTGGAACTCCCGGCCTTGGAACAATCCAAGACGCTTTGCTTTCTCTGTTTGAAAAGAAATATGGCGTATCTACAATACACAAATCCTATTCTGGCCCTTCCCAGTTACCGTTGGATTTTGAAAAGGGAGAAATAGATGCCTACATTTCTTGGGAACCATTTGTGGCAGAAGCGTATGTCAAAGGCTGGGGCAACATTAACTATACTTCACACGACATCTTGCCCCTTCATCAATGCTGCATATTCTATGTGTCTGGCAAAATTTTCAGAGAACAGCCAGATTTGGCAAAAAGGCTGGTTAGAGTTCATGTTAAGGCAATGAAATATGTTGTTGAAAACCCTGAAGACGCCCAGAAAATCTTCGCTGAAAGAACGGGCAAATCTTTGAATGTGGTTCAAGAATCATGGAAAAGGATGATATGGGACTACCATCTAAACGTCACAAGCATAGAAACCTTTGCAAACTATCTCATAGAGCAAAGCAAAATAGAGTCTGCGGACGTACCTAATGTGAAACAATTTATTGAGAATATGATTGACACGCAAGTCTTGGCGGAAGTTGAAAAAAGTGGCGCATGAAAATTCAAAACATAAACTCCGCATCCCAAAGATAATATTGTGTAATCTTATTCTTGTCGTCGTTGTAATTGTTCTGTGGGAGACTTTGGCCTTCTCTTTGCACTCACGTTTTTTCCCAAGCTTTTCAGACGTGATAAAAGCCTTCTTTACACTTATTACTGTGGGTGATGTTGAAGGCTACACTTTGCTTACACACTCCGCAGTAAGCATTCTGCGAGTTTTAGCGGGCTTTCTTTTAGCTTTTGTATGCGGTTTCCCTTTAGGTCTAGCCATGGGATTAAAGCCTTTAATCTATAACGCCTCAAAATCCATCGTAGAACCCCTTCGCTTTATTCCACCCATCGCTTGGATACCACTAGCCATCATACTTCTTAGCGGCTATACACGCTATATCTTCATCATTTGGCTTGGAGCATTCTTCCCAATACTATTAAATACGATAGTAGCAGTGAAACGTACAAGCCCAGTTCTCATAGACCTTGCAAAAAGCTTTGGTGCCAAAAAGGGCATGATAATATCCAAAGTTGTTGTGCCCAGCAGTCTACCAGAAGTTGTAGCGGGCATGAGAATTGGCTTAGGCGTAGGATGGATGTGCATTGTCGCAGCGGAAATGATTGGCGGAGAAACAATAGGGTTAGGACGCTTAATATTAAAAGCCGCGGAACTTCTGCGGATAGACGTAATTATAGCGGGCATGATAACCATAGGACTCATAGGTCTGTTAATGAACGAAATTTTTTTATTTGCAGAAAAAAGACTGTTTAAATGGCGACAAGAAGTTAAATTGTAACTATTTGATTTCTTCTTCTAAAAGTTTCAATATTTCTTCCCGTTTTTCCACGACAGAGTTTAATGTGCGTTTTCTAGGTCTCGTAAATTCTATGTTACAAATGGCTTTAACTCTGCTAGGTCTAGCGGTTAAAATCACGATTCTATCAGCTAAATATACGGCTTCGTCCACGTTATGCGTCACAAAAATCACAGTTTTCCTTTCCTTCTCCCATATTCGCAGCAGCTCACCTTGCATTAAGTTACGTGTTTGAGCGTCTAAAGAAGCAAAGGGTTCATCCATAAGTAAGACTGGTGGATTAGTGGTTAAGGCTCGGGCTATAGCAACCTTCTGTTTCATGCCTTCAGAAAGCTCATGCGGATACATTTGCTTAAACTCTGACAAACCAACAAGCTCCACATACTTTTCTGCAATCTCCACAATTTTCTCTTTGCTTACGCCTTTAATCTCTAATCCAAAACCCACGTTGCTCAAAACTGTACGCCATGGAAAGAGAGAGAACTCCTGAAAAATCAGTCCAGCCTTTCCAGGCTTCGTTTCTTCGCCATCAAGAAAAACTTGACCACTTGTAGGCTTTTCTAAACCTGCAATAATGCGAAGAAGAGTAGTTTTTCCACAGCCGTTTGGACCTACAACGCAGAGGAATTCGCCTTCAAAAACATCGAAGGAAACTTCCTTTAAAGCTTCAACCATTCTCCCATCATTTGTCACGAAGTTTTTGGAAAGTTTTTGAACTGAAACTTTTATTTGTTGAGTCACTCAAGAGCGCCTTCCATCATAATTTGTTGACAAAGAGTTTAATATTTGTCCTCTTCTATTTCGGATAGATGCAATTTGCGAGTTCTGAAGGCTACAATAAAAAATATTCGCATAGCTGCGAATATGGTGAAAAAGGGCGGAGTAATCGTGTATCCCACCGATACAGTGTATGGATTGGGATGCAACCCTCTCAACGAAGAAGCAGTAAAACAAGTTTTCAAGGTGAAAGGAGAAAGAAACAAGCCTCTACCCATACTCGCTTGCAGCATCAAAGACGCAGAAAAAATCGCCAAGTTCTCTCAGATAGCCAAAAAAATAGCGGGAAGACTTTGGCCGGGTCCATTAACTATGGTTTTGCCTAAAAAATCCATTCTTCCAAGCATTGTGACTTGCAATCAAGATTCTGTGGGCGTAAGAGTCCCGAATCATAATGTTGCGCTTCAGCTGATTTGTCAATCTAACGGAATTCTTGTAGGAACAAGCGCTAACAAATCTGGTCAAAAACCACCCATCACAGCCGAAGAAGCTATAGAGCAAGTTGGCAGCGAAGTAGACATTGTTCTAAACGGTGGACTATGCCAGCTTAAAGTTTCGTCCACTGTTGTTGATTTAACTTCCGAAAAACCTCAAATTTTACGTACAGGTCCGATAAGCCTTCAAGAAATTTTATCCATAATTGAGAAAGCTTAGAACAACTACGAATACGTTAAATTTATGTGAGCCAATGATTTGCTGAGGAAATGAGATATTGAAAGTACAAATGTTCACTGTCGGCGCATTATTCACAAACTGTTACCTAGTTTGGTGCGAGAAAACTTTGGAAGCCGTAATAATTGACCCTGGATTTGACAGCGAAACAGAAGCGAAGAAGATTATGAAAAAAGCGGAGCAAGAAAGACTAGGCATAAAGTATATCGTGAACACACATGGGCACCCAGACCATGTTAGCGGAAACGCTTACATAAAAAGTTTCACGGGAGCACCTATTTTGATTCATAAGTTAGATGCACCGCTGCTTTCTAAAAATGATGCAGCCGCCGTGTTCGGCTTACGCTTTAAGCCTACAAAGGCAGACAAAACACTTCGAGACGGAGAAGCCATAATGTTTGGGCAAGTGTTACTTCGGGTTTTGCATACGC
>JAWCNH010000033.1:0-9564 GCA_038848765.1 Bathyarchaeia archaeon | reverse complement strand
GGGGTTATGCTCCTATTGCTGCGGTGCATTATAAGTTTGCTGAGGCTATGGGTAGGACTAATGACGCAATTTTGTATGGCGGTGTTGCCTCCTATACGGTTTCTTTTGAGGATGATGAGCGGTTGAGGGAACTTGTGGAAAAAGCGCCTTCCAAGGCTTCTAGGAGTTATGGTAAGCCTTTTTTGCAGGTTTTTAAGGAGGCTGGTTATGATTTTTATAAGATTGACCCGAATTTGTTTGCTCCCGCCGTTCTAATTGTCAATAATGTGAAGACTGGTAGTGTTTTTCAAGCTGGAGAAGTCAATGTTGAGGTGCTTAAGAAGTCTTTGGGAATTAGGCTTTGAATGGGATGTTTGTGAATGAATAGTAGAGAGCTTTTGGACGAGTTGCGGAATGTTGTGGTTGCTGGCGACGTTCGGAAGGCTCGTAGAATTGTTGAGCAGCTTGTGAATAGGGGTTTGTCGGCTAAGGTTGTCTTGGAAAAGTTGATGGAAGCAATGCATGTGGTTGACAAAAAATATGAGCGGAAAGAATACTTCATAACCGATGTTGCCGCCGCGGCTTCTGCCATGCGGGAAGCTTTCAAGATTTTGGAGCCTTACCTTCAAGTGGAGCCTGCTAAAATGGAAGCGAAAATAGTGATTGGCTCGTTGAAGGGTAACATTCAAAGTTTGGGCAAGGATATTGTTGCTGCAACTTTGCAGTCTGCGGGTTTTCATGTTGTGAATTTGGGCGTGGATGTTGCGCCAGAAACTTTTGTGGATGCTGCCGCGCGTGAAGGTGCAAAGATTGTCGCTGTTTCTGTTACCATGGATGAGACTGTTTCTTATTTGAAGGATTTGGTGCAGCTTTTAGAGGAGAAGGGGCTTCGGGACAAAGTGAAGGTTGTTGTTGGCGGTAGGGCAGTTTCAGAAAAGACATGTGAAGAGTATGGCGTGGATGCTTATGCCAAGGATGCATGGGACTGTGTTAAGAAGGTTCAAGGTTTGTTGGCTTCTGAGAGTCGATGAGTTTGAGTAAAGCTGTTTCGTTGCAGAATGCCCAAAACTTTGTTCTGAGAAAGCAGAGGCTTCTTCCTTCTTTGCAAGGTAAATGTGTGGATGACGTGTTTGATGTCGTGAAAAATTTGGCTGGAGTACAGTATGACCCGTTGCCCGTTGTGGCTCAAGCTCATTATGTGACTCTTTGGAATCGTGTTCAAGGATTTAGGGCTGAATGGTTAGACTCTTTGCTTTATGAGAAAAGAAGCCTAATAGAATTTATGTTGATGCGACAGGCTTTACATATAGTGCCCATAGACGAGTTGCCTTATTATTATCAAGGTGTTCGCAATGTTTTCCGTTTGGGTTGGGTTCAAAAGGCAATTGACGGCTTGAGCCGAGAAACAAAAGATGCAATTGTGCGGAAGATAAAGAGTGAGGGTGTTGTGACACCTAAAGATTTTGATTTTTTCATTTTGAGACGTCTTTTCTTTTCGGGAGAAATCTTCATTGTAAAACGGGAAGAAGGCGTGTTTCGAATGCCCTATTACTGCTTGTTTAAAGATTATTTTCCAAATGTGGATTTAAACTCTGTTGACGAGGAAACGGCGAGGAAATGGCTTGCGTTAAAAACTTTGTCTAGTTTCGGCATATCTTCAACTTCGCATGTTGCTTATTGGATTGGATTCAAAGTGAAGGAGACAAACGAAATTTTGGCGCAACTAGAAAAAGAGGGAAAAATTTGCAAGATTAGTGTTGAAGGTTTACGTGGAACTCAATGGGTTAGAACAGAAGACTTGGATGAGTTGGAAAGGGAGAGTTTTGAAGAGGATTTTGTGGCTTTGCTTACGCCTATGGACAATTTGGTGAGAGATAGGAGATGGCTGCAGCAATTGTTTGGCTACACTTTTGAGATAGAATATTTTCAGAAGAAGGGGATGAAATGGCAAGTAAACATACTGCACAAAAACGAGTTTTTAGGATTCATTAACCCAAAAGCCAATCGCCCGAAAAAGAGCCTTTTAATCAAAGATTTTATCCTTAGAAGAAAATTGGATGCTGAAGAGTTGGAGAAAATTCTAGCCAGAATAGAAGAGTTCGCAAAGTTTCACGACGCAACCACTATAGAAATTCTAAATTTGGAGCCGAAAGAGACTGCTGAAGCCTTAATTAAGCATGGTTTTAAAAGGGAAAGAAACACGCTAATGCGGGAGTTGTAAACAAAACGGGATGGGCTTTTCTTGGAAGAACAATGGATGATTTTTCTTGGGCTTTACGCCTTCGCCATAGCCTACGCCATCTATTTTTTGTTCACGTATAAAGTTGACCCACGTTTCTCTTTAAAATATAAGAAGACTCCTTCTTTTAGCCATCTTTTGGGCTTATCAATTTTAGAGAAAACCATATTCATCCTGCTCCTCCTATTTCTCTCGGCTCTTCCAAACAGAAAATTAATCTATGCTTTCAGTTTAGACAAGCTGGATTTCTCTTTAAATGTAATTTATTTAGGGATTCTAGGCGGTTTTGCCGTGTTTTTGGCTGGGATGCCAGTTAGCTGGTTGGTTTCCATTTTGCGCCGTAAATTTTCGTTTCCGAAAATGAAACGGGAAGAAGAGTTAATGAGGCTTTTGCAAGTTTCTATGCCTCACTCCTTAACTGAGCTGTTCATGACTTTGCTTCTCACTTCCGTTTCAGCTGCAATCCTAGAAGAAATCATTTTTCGTGGCTATCTTCTCAACCATCTCCTTCTTGTTGTCCATCCAGCATTAGCAGTAACCGTCCAAGCCTTCCTCTTTTTCTTCCCCCACCTTTACCAAGGAATATACAATGCATTACTGCCCCTACTCAGCGGTTTCATTTTCGGCTTAATCTTTTACTCCACCGATTCCTTGTCCACAGTCATAGTCGCCCACTTTACGGCTGACTTCATAGGGCTTTTACTAACCGTCAGTTCCATGAGAAAGCGTCGCTAAAAGATTTTGTATAGAGGATGGTTTGAAACCAGAGGTTTGACGCCGAACTTTTTCGCTGCGTGATAGGCGATTATAGCATCGTTCATGGCGCATGCAGGAATCATGTTTTTGGCTTGTTTTATCGGTCCATAAATTAGATAGTTGGCGCCGAAGAATTGGGCTAAGGCGTGGGCTGACACATTGTAGGCGGCGAAACCCTCCTTTAAAGGCTGTTTTTGAACCGCTTTCCAGTCGTAAGTGGCGTTTGCAGGCGAACAACCCGCTGGGTATCCAAATTCCTTTTTTACAAGTTGGATTGCTTCAACCGCATAGGCGATGCTGGGCACATCAAAAACAACAGTGTCCACCAGAATCTTTTCGATACAAGCCCTTTCAGCCATTTCAATCAAGCCAGAACCATTGTTTTGTCCTTTCAAAACTGAAATTCTTCCTTCAGGCGAGAAATCAACCTCGTTAAGCGCCAAAAGAACTGCCGCCTTAACATGAGACTCACGCAAAGCTTCTATTTCTTTTGTGGAAGTTGTTGGTGAAATGCCATTAAAAACGATTCTTTCTTGGATTCCAAGTTCTCTGGCTTTTTCCACGGCTGCAACTCTGGTTTCTGGGTTAGCGCCGTCAATAAACAACGGCTTCTCCGTTTTTTCCGCGAAAAACTCTATGTAACGTTTCATGGCTTCTGGATACATAGCCATTACATCCAGAAGATGAGGAACGCCAGAAATTTCTGAAAGCTTTTCCGCTTCTTCCACCCACTTCAAAACAGATTTTTCGTCGAATTCACCCCTTTTATGGTCTCTCACTTCTGGCATTCCTTTATAGAAAAGGTTTCCAACAAGCACCATGGGTAATTGTCCAAGCTGCCCCCCAAACTTGACGCCAGAGATTTCGAAAATCTTTTGCTCCGTTTCTAGTTTGAACATAGCCAGCGCCTAATCCATGTTTAAACTGGGCGTTTATTAGAATTATCCTAGCTCCTAGCGGAGCCTACTGCTGATTTGACTAGTCACGAAAATTTCATTTTGACTGGTCAAAAGCTTATAGTTGATTTAAGTGGCTAAGTGATTAAGGTTCCAATTTTTTCGCCCTTCACAGCCAACAAAACATTTTGCGGGTTAAAGCCGTTTACGACCACGGTTTTAATTCTTATCTTTCCTAAAATTTCTATTGCTTTTGGGTCTAAAACTTGGTGAATCCCAGCCTTATGCCTATTCTCTTTCAATCGGTCAGCCAACTCTTCAAAACTTAACTTCGTTAACAACTTTGCATCCTTGTACTTTCGTGGGTCGCAAGTATACACGCCTTCTTGATCTGTAGCCTTCACTAACAAGTCTGCATGGAAATGTTCCGCAATCAAAGCGGCAACCGCATCTGTTGTCATTCCAGGCTTTAAACCTCCCATAACCACAATTTTACCTTTTTTCAACTCTTCCACTGCTGCATGAACGGATGTGGGAACATTTCCAGTGCTAGAGGCAGCCAACTTCAAAACAAAGAGCTGCGCAATCAACCGTGAAACAGAAATGGCGATTAAATCTTGCTCCGCCTCACTTAAACCTAACTTTTTAGCGGTTTCAATAAAGTCTCTTGCTGGCGAACCGCCACCAACAACCACAGCAACATCATGTCCTTCATGTTTCAGGCTTTTCAGCAAATCTATATACTTGTCGATTAAGGCTACGTTAAGCGGCGAAGCCACGACAGAACCGCCAATACGGATAACAATTTTCATGCGTCCACCTTTTTCGCTAGAGCTTCTTTAACTTCCTTGTGAAAGTTTTCTTTGTCCAAGAAGAAGGCTTTTATGGGTTGGCCGTTAACTGCGCATGTTGGAACCTGCCCCCTAATTTTAACTTCTTCCTGCTCCTCAAACATATTTATCATTCTGATAGGAAGGTTTGGAGCAACTTCGCGAATAGACTCTTTGATTCTTTCGGAAAAGTATATGGAAAAAGGACATGAAGGGTCATAAAAAATCAAAGCCTTACCAAAATCCTCTTTTTGAGGTGTAAACTTTTCCTCTTTAGGTTGATAAACATATCCAGCCTTAAGCGGATAATAAAGAAGGAAAGGATCGTCTTCCGTCACTTTTTTGAATCCCATTTTTATATAAAACTCGTTTTGAGGATACCTGCCTGGAACTCTAAACGCATGAGTTACAAGCGCTAAAGTAGCGGGGTTTTCCGTTGTTTCTGAAATCAACGCTTTCAGCAAGGCCTTACCTATCCCTTTTCTTAGGTTTTCTTTTTCCGGAACGAATATGCACTGTATCTTGACCACGCGTTCTTCTGGGACAAGCCTATATTGTATCAAGCCTACCGGCTTAGCATCCAAATAGGCAAGTTTCGCTATGCATTCATGCTTTCCTAAAAGGTGAGTTGCCCATTTCCTCTTCGCCCTTTTCGCTTCAACAAAATACGGCTCATTTTTCCTGTCCGGAGGAATACAGAGGTCGATTAAGTCGTCTATGCTTTCCAAGGCGACATTCCTAATTTCTAAATGTTTCATGCGTCATACCACTTTAGAGTGTTTAGGAGCTTAGACATATATGGTTTTGTTGGAAAATCTTTTAAGTTTATGAAGGTAATCTATGAATGGTTAGCAATAGAGGAGAAAAGAATGAGGTCAGATTTAATTTCCTATTTTATAGGAATAATCTGCATCATCATAGGCTTGTATATTCCCTTACAGTTTGGATGGCGTGAACTAATTAACACGGCGCTTCTCGTTGTCTTCTTCCTCTTCGGATTCTTCTTCTTCATGTTCGGCTATTCGCTCAGACCAAAAAAACTTCTGCCTATCACCCAAAAACCAGCAGAAGCTCCACCGATTGCCCCTCAACCAGAAAAAATTGAAGAAACAAAGCCCACCGAAGCCAAGCCGACAATAGAATTGACGCAAGTGAAAGGAATCGGCCAAAAAAGGGCTGCGCAACTCAAAGAAATTGGAATTCTAAATGCGCAGGATTTGGCGAAAGCTTCTGCGACGGAAATAGCTGCGAAACTAAAGGTTTCTGAAAAGATTGTTGAGAAGTGGATTCAAGAAGCAAAAAGCCTTGAAACAGCCTAAAGAACATTGTTCCACAAACCTTAAATAGACTCTTCATATACGCTACCAGCTCTCACTGAAGGGAGAGAGAAATGAAGAAAACATACATAGCCATAACTATTTGTTGCCTGATGCTTTCATTTCCAATGATTTTCAACCAAGCAAAAGCACAAACTGGAACACTCTATGTAGATCCCAGCCTCGTTAAAGATGTCCCAATAGGTTCAACATTTACAGTAGACATAAAGGTTGCAAACATCCAAAACCTTTACACTTGGCAAATAAAACTCCTCTTCAACGCAACAGTCCTAGAATGCACGGGCGCCACATACCCGCCAGACCATGTCTTTGCCGGACAACCAACTGTGCCTGTTACTCCAATAATAGATAATACCGCTGGATACGTGCTGTATGGCTGTTCGCTAATGGGCGCCGCTACGCCTTTCAGCGGAAGCGGAAAACTATGCCAAATAACATTTCAAGTGAAAGCCCTTGGCGAAAGCGACTTGAAATTTTCAACACCCTACGGCCAAGACACGTATCTATTAGATTACGATCTTAACAGCATTGATGTGACGGTTCAAAATGGATTCTTTACGAACCTTCCAACACCTAGCCATGACGTTGCAGTTACGAGCTTGTCTCTTTCAAATAGTTTTCCAAAGCAAGGCGCCACTGTGACCATTGACGTTACAGTGTTAAACAATGGCTCGGTAACAGAAACTTTCGATGTTAACCTCTACTATGACAGCAATTTAATCGCAACTCAAACAGTGAATTTGGCGGCTGGCGACAGTTCAGTTTTAACTTTCAGTTGGGACACCACAAGCGTGCCCTTAGGCTCATACACAATCAAGGCTGAAGCAGAGGCTGTGCCAGGCGAAACGAAGCTAGACAATAATGTTAAAACTGCACCTGTCATGGTGATATCTCCAGTTGCGCCAAGCACAGACATAAACGGCGACGGTAAAGTCGACATGCAAGACATTGGCTTAGCAGCTAGAGCCTTCGGCGAAAGCCCTGGACGTCCACGCTGGGACCCCAGAATGGACATCAACGGCGACGGAGTCATAGACCTAAGAGACCTAGTGCTCATAGCCAAAGACTTCGGAAAAATGTTCTAACCTTCCCTTTTTCTTTGCGAAAATGGAAATCGTCTTATACACTGTCGGGCTTCCTTTTTAAAAAGGGTGTTGGATATGAAGGTTTGTGATGCTCATGTGCATTTAGGCGAGTCTGGTCCTTGGCAGCCTTACCATGAACCAACAATTTATGTGGAAGACTTGCTGAAACTTTTGGACGAGTTTAACGTGGAAAAAGCCATAGTGTTTCCAAACCCGAATGTGGGCGATAGGTATCCAGCCACAAACGATTACATAGCCACATGCGAAAAGAAGTTTCCAAACCGTTTGATAGGTTTTGGACGTGTAGACCCGAGAAGGGGGAAAGAAGCCCTAGAAGAGCTTGTGAGAATCAAAGAAAAATTGGGTTTGAAGGGCTTAAAGTTGCATCCGATGGTGGAATGCTTCCGACCAGACCATAGCTTCTTTGACGGCTTCTTTAAAAAAGTCAACGATTTGGAAATGCCAGTGCTTATTCACACTGGAGAAGGCTTTTCTTCGCCTGGATTGGCGGTTAAGGTTGCCAAGAAATATCCAAAAATAACCATGATTTTAGGACACTTAAAAGAAGGCTGCATTGGCGCGTTGCGTGAATGCGAAAACGTTTATGTAGAAACTTCTGGGGCTATTCCAGAATTTATTGAAATGGCTGTGGACATTGACGAAAACCGTGTTTTGTTCGGCTCTGACGTGCCATACTATCGCTATAAGGTTCAACTGGCTGTTGTTGATGCAGCTGAAATTTCAGAAAACGCCAAAAGAAAAGTCTACTATGAAAATTTTCAGAGGCTAGCAAACAGTTGGAAATAATAGGAAACCATATTTGCCCTCGTTATTTTCTGTTCATAACTTTTAACATGCTCTTTTTCTAAAGGTAGGTTAATGGTTGGTGAAATGGTGAAAGAGCTTTCGGAAAATGATGTTCAGCAGATTGTGGTTGATTTTCTGAAGAAGAGAAAGAATGCGGAGAAAATAGATGTTGCTTCGACAATGCATAATGATGGCGTTTGGGTTGTTAAGGGTACGCTTCCAATTGATTTGGAAGGGCATCCTTGGGCTGAGAGATTTGAAATCACAGTTGACCAGAAGGGAAAGATTAAGTCAACAGAGTTTTCGCTGTTGTAAACGTTTATCGTAGTTTTCCGAAGTGGTAGGCTTCTACGATGGCGCCAGTTGCCATTATGAGTATTCCACTTATTATGAGGAATAATCCGTAGACAATCTGCTGTGTAAGGACTAAGGGGAAGACTATTCCAAACAATAGGAAAACAGCGCCCATTCCGAGGCAGATGCCGTCCACTAATGCTGAGTATCTGTGCTGTTTCACCATGTCGATTAGGTTTTTCGGTTTCGGCGTCGGCGAAGACTCTTCAACTTCTTCCACGTCGTCATATGATTCTTGAATTTCCTCCGTCAATGGAAACACCGTTATGAGGGTTAGGTGTGGCTTATATAATTAATTTATTATGTTTCGATGTTTATTCTGAATCTGAATTATAGGCTTAATAAATCTTAAAATGTTCTGGTAAACGTTACTAACAGAATAATAATACCACATAAAATGGGAGTTCGAATCCTTCAATGGCTACTATTATGCCCTTGGCAGGGTGCCGTTCCAATTATCGGTTTGCTTTGTTCATGTTTATTGCTTTATAAGCGGGTATTTTACTTAAAGATAATCTACATAGGCGAACACAAATGAAATGGGTAACAAGACAACACGTGCACGTAGACAGAACCGCTTGCCCATGGCTAATAAAGAAATTCGTCGACACAAAAGCAGAATTCATCTTCGTTCCCGTGGAAAAAATTGAAGAAACCGTCAAGAAAGAGAAGGCAATACCCTACGACGCGCCTAGTGTTGAACTTGGCCACCATGGCGACAAATGCAGTTTCGATGCAATAGTCGAGAAGTACAAGATAAAGGATCCCGCGGTTTTAGAGTTAGCCAAGATAGTGCGTGTAGCAGACACTGGTAAAATGGAAGCTGTGCCTGAGGCTGCTGGGCTAGAAGCAATCATAACTGGTCTTGGCATAGTATCAAAAGACGATCACGAAACCATTGCCAAGGCAAGTCAAGTGTACGATGCGCTCTACATATACTGCAAACTGAAGCTTATCCGCGAAAAGCACAAGGCGGAAATCGAAAAAATGGATAGGAAGCAGCAAAGAGAGTTCCTGATAAAGAAGTTGATGGAATAAACTCGAAACTTTTATACCACTCATAAATGATGGCCTCACTATGACTTATCAGCGGAAGAATGTTGTAAGCAGCACATTTTGGACTCTTTGCGTCATGGGTTTCGTTGCCATTCTAAGCTCAACAATGTCTAAGAGTCCCGTTTTGAAGCCTTTCTCGCTTAGTCTTGGAATGCCGACCGATTGGACCGGGGTTGTTGCTTCTGCATCCACAATTCCTGGGGTTCTGGTTAGTTTACCTGCTGC
>JAWCNH010000032.1:0-9697 GCA_038848765.1 Bathyarchaeia archaeon | reverse complement strand
ATGGGAAAGAAGAAGAATCAAGCTAATTTCCCATTTCACTTGTTTTCCACTTTCGCAGCCACATGAAAAGTAAAATGGAGATTATAGTTAAAACAAAGGCCACAATTACGGCTAAAAAGGCATGGGGACCAGCGCCTACAACTATGGGTATTGGACCGATAAGGATTATACCGCCAAAACTAACCGTGCCTTCAGACAAGAAAATTGAAAACAGCATGAAAATAATTCCGAGAAAAATCAATAGGAAACCGAGAAAAACCAATTTGACATGCGTTTCTTTTGCCACTGTTTCACCTCGAAAGGATGTAGAGAATAAGTAAAACTAGAAATGCAATTATCATAAGCGTTATGGAGAGCAGCAACAATGTTTTTACGGATTCCTTGTCTGTGCCCAAAATTATTGGGAAAGGTCCTATGATTATTGCGCCGCCGCCCCTCACTTTAGCTTCCTTTGTGGTTCGGGCGGAAAAACTTAGAATAAGCGCAATGAATACTAAGAGGACACCGAAGAATACGAAGGCTAAGCCTATGATAAATAAAGTTGAATCTAACATTTTATGTCACTTATTCAGTATGTAAAAGATTTAGTGCGTGTATAAAAATGTGAATGAAAAACTTTGGAATTTATCAGCCCCACGGTTGGAAGTTGACCTTAACATGTTCTTTTTCAGTTTAGATTTCGATTCTGACTACTGTGATAAAGCATAAAAAACGCTATAAATATAAAACTAAGAAACAAACAGCCATGTTGGATGATGAAATGTTGGATTTAAACAAGATTAGATTAGATGTTGAAAATTTATGCAGCGAAACCAGCAAAGAATACTATCTGAATTGGGCTGGCTTAAAAGACGAAATGAACATTTCAGCCATTTTTGAAAAATATCGACACTTATTCACGAAAGAATTGATTATGGAATTAGCGAGTAAGCGAAAGAAAAGCCAAGGTGAAGAAGAGAGGCGGTTGCGGTATCTTCAAGGCTTCTTGATGGGTGGTTATTTGGATAGGGTTGTAAGTGACTTTACTGACAAGTCTGAAACCATGCAGGCGAAGGAAACTGTAAAGCTGGACGGTGAAGAGATTCCCTTTAGGCTTGCACGGGTAAAACTTGCCAACGAGCCAAATAGAGAAAAGAGAGCTAAGCTTTTTGAGGCGAGGAACCATGTCATTGACAAGCTTAACACTGTTCTCAAAGAGAGGATGCAAAAACTGCATGTGACAGCTAAAGAGTTAGGCTATGCAAACTATATGGCGCTGTTTGAGGATGTGAGGGGCATAGATTTCAAAGAATTAGAAAGAACCATGCAAAATTTTCTGGAGCAAACCAGTTCTCTTTATGTCAAAATTATGGATAGAGCCATGAAAGAAAGAATGGGTATTAGGCTTATGGATGCAGAGAGGCATGATTTAATCTATTTTATGCGGGCTGAAGAATTTGACAACCACTTTAGAAAAGAAGAGGCTGTGAATACGTTGAAGCACACATTGGCGAACATGGGCATCTACTTGGAAAAACAAAAGAACATTTACATTGACGCCGAGGAAAGACCTAAAAAGTCTCCGCGTGCATTTTGCGCACCTATTCGGATTCCAGAAGACGTGAAACTGGTTATAATGCCTGAAGGGGGACACAATGATTATGCTGCGCTTTTCCATGAGGCTGGGCACGCAGAGCATTTTGCATGCGTGAATCCGTCATTAGCCATCGAATACAAATGGTTAGGCGACAATTCCGTGACTGAAAGTTTCGCCTCTCTGTTGGAATATTTGATGATGGATGAAAATTGGCTGATGCAATATACGAAAATGGGAGAAAACGAGGCGAAAGAGTATTTGAGTTTTCTTGGTTTAATTACTCTTTATGCTTTGAGGCGTTATGGAGCGAAGTTGTCTTACGAAATTAGGCTACACTCTGAGGGGCTGGAGGGCGCTGACGATTTTTACAAGCAAGTCATGGAAAAACACCTAGGCTATAGAGAGTCGAAGAATCATTATTTGATTGACGTGGACGACGGCTTCTACTGCACCCAATATATTCAAGCTTGGATTTTCGAGGCTCAGCTTAGGACTTGGCTTAAAAAAGAGTATGGGGAAGAGTGGTTCAACAATCCAAAAGCGGGAGAATTTTTGACTAGTCTTTGGTCTCAAGGACAAAAATACAATGTGACCGAGTTGGCTCAACAATTAGGTTATAAGGGCTTGGACATTCAACCCTTAACCGCAATTCTGAGAAAGCATTTACATTAACAAATTTGGCATATTCGCCGTCAGATTTTGACTTATGAACAATGTTTAAGCGAAATCTCCGAACAAAACATAACTGATGAGCCAAAAACACATAATAGTTGAGCCAGAAAAAGGCAGATACCACGATGTGTTATTGGATTGCCCAGTTATCTTCATAAATACCGCCATATACCGAGCTTGGCATGAAAGACTCTATAGAATCTTCGGCACTGGCGCAGCAACAATTCTTTTCGAAATGGGCAGAGGACAGGGAGAAGACGCCGTCAAAATATTGAAAAAGAAACTCAACAACCCAAACTCAATTTCTTTAGGGCTTGAACATGCTTTTTACCTAGGTTGGGGAAATTTTAAAGTTAGTAAGGCTCAGCTTCTAAAAATGGCTGTGCTTAAATCTTTAACAATCAAAGTTGAAAATGGCTTCATACCAAGAGCTGTTGGAGACCGGGAAGAAGCTGCATGCCACTTTTTAAGAGGCTTTTTCGTCGGTGCTTACGAAACATATACTGGCGAAAAATGCAGTTGCGAAGAAACCAAATGCATGGCAAAAGGCGACCCGTTCTGCGAGTTTCAGTTGAAAAAAGAAGCAAAATAATTGAAATATTGTCTTTCCATGCAATCACAACATAAAAGCATGTTCTGTTTCGCTTTTTTGGAAGTTAAATGAAAAAGCCTTCTGAAAGACTGCGTGAACTATTCGAGATTACGAAGGTTGCCAAAAAGTTCGATAAGCGTTCGGGCACCTTTAACATTTCCATCAGCTACAAAACCGCTCCATACACAATTACGCATAGAACTTTAGCAGTCGCCGAAGCGTTTGGAATAGGCTTAGACCAACAACAAAAACAAATCCTTTACGACAATCTTCAACTTCGCATAAGCCCAAAAGACATAGTTTACATAACAGGCGAAAGCGGAAGCGGAAAAACAGTCCTACTAAAGAAACTGGAAAAACTGCTTTCACCCAACACAGCTAACATAAAACACATGCACGCCGAACAACACAAACCCATAATTGACACCGTGGGCAAAAACGTTGAAGAAGCCCTTGGGCTCCTCAGCAGAGTAGGCTTAAACGACGCTTTCCTTTTCCTACGCTCTTACAGTCAACTCAGCGACGGACAAAAATACCGCTACAAAATCGCAAAACTAATGGAAACTGGGAAACAATATTGGATAATGGACGAGTTCGGCTCAACCCTTGACCGTGACATGGCTAAAATCGTTGCCTTCAACGTGCAAAAAATCGCCCGCCAAACAGGAAAAGCCGTGTTGGCAGCCACAACACATACAGACCTCTTCGAAGACTTGGCGCCCAGCATTCACATACACAAACATTTCGGAAAAGAAATCGAAATAAAATATTATCCAAACAAACTCGACGCAAACTGCTCTTTAACAAAACTTATGCATATACAAGAAGGAACAATCACGGATTACCGTAAGCTAAGCCAATACCATTACAGACAAAGCACGCATCTGCCACCTCCACGCAAAATCTTCACAATACGAAGAAACGACACAAAAGAACTTGTCGGCATAATCGTCTACAGCTACCCAACCCCACAATGCTTCGGCAGGAAAAAGGCTGTCCCAAAACTTCGCTTAACCTTACAACAATTGAACAAAAATTTTTCGCTAATCAGCCGCGTCATCTTACATCCAAAATACAGAACAATAGGCTTAGGCGCAAAACTCGTGAAAGAAACATTGCCAAAAGCAGGCACACCCTACGTGGAAGCGGTCGCCGTCATGGCAAAATACAACCCCTTCTTTGAAAAAGCAGGCATGAAAAAAATCACGATACAAAAACCGCACCCAACAAACCTAAAAGCAGCCAAAAAACTCCAAAAACTAGGCTTTAACCCAGCCTACATGGCTTCAGAAAAATATGCATTAGCCAAACTTAAAAAAATGAGCCAAAACCAAATAACACAAGTAAAAAACATCCTCGCCTCCATTGAAAGCCCAAGACTAAGAAGAGTATTTGTAACAGAAAAACCCTACATCAACAACAAAACCTACAAACAAGCATTAGAAACAACCTCTATAGAGAAAATAGCAAAAGCCCTACGCATCCTAAACATCCATCTGCAAACAAAGGCATACTTGATATGGAAAGTGCCAGAAAGGTAGTTAAAGCATAATAGCATGTTCCAGAAATAATCCAGTGGTAAAATGAATGAAAGAAACTGAAAAGGAATTGAAAAAGCCTACTGGTATAGTTTTGTTAATCTTTATAATGGGAATATTCGCCTTTTTCTTTCTTCTTCTTGGAATCTTAATGATGCTTGCAGGGGGTTATGGCTTTGAGGCTCAGTGGGGTGCAAGTATTTTTTGGCATGGATTGACGAATTTTCTTATGGGCGTTGGCTTTGTTTTTGCAATTTTGGGTTTTGGAAGACGAAGCGGTTGGGCTTACTTCTTGGCGATTTGTCTTTACTTGGCTATAATTCTGCAATATATTTTCACGGGGATTTTCAACTTTACAACCTTTTTTGAGATGAGTTCGGTTGGGCTGGTTATTGTTTGTGTCCTTATTTTGGTTTATCTTTCCAGCGCTAACATAAGAGGATATTTTAGGGTTTCAACAAATATTCAACGAAAGAGGAGTCACCGATAAATTAAGTCGCTTAGGAGAATGCAAAGTTAACAATTAATTTAATGGAAGAGAAATTTTGAAAAACCAATTATTTTTGATTTGGTGGCAACTCTACCATCACGCTTATGAACGTGACGCTTGTGATGGCTCAAAGAATAATTGTATACTGTTTTCTAAATTTGCTGAGTTGGGTCAAACTTTTTCAATCGACATTGTCTAGATGATGTTGTTAAGTGAATAAGTGAAAAGTTTTAAATAAATGTGGTTTTTCATAAATTTTTGAGGGGGAAAGGTTTGAAAAACACTCTCTTTACAGTCATAGTTGTGTTCATCTTGGCTATTTTCTTGCAGTGCCGTCTTGGTTTTGCTCAGGGGACAACAGTGTATATTGAGCCTCGGTGGAATTATTACCGCGTTGGCGAAATTTTCTTTGTGGATGTGAGGATTGCCAATGTGCAGCATCTTAATTATTGGGTGGTTAAAGTCGCTTTCAATGCTTCTGTTCTGCATTGCGTAAGCGCTACTTATCCACCGGACCACATTTTCGATAATTTGCCCTTTATTCCATTGCCTCCAATAATAGACAATGAAACTGGCTATGTTAGGCATGGCGCCGCTCTGTTCGGTCTAGTAACGGAAGTGTCTGGAAGTGGCGGTTTAAGCAGAATAGCTTTCGTATGCGTTGCTTCTGGCTATTCAGTGTTAAAGATAGATGTGGAAACAGAACTTCGAGACCCTAATGGCTATCCTATTCCTTGCATTTATTCTCACGGGTATTTCCACACGCCTATACTTGGGGACATTACTGGTCCAGAAGGTAAACCGGACGGAAAAGTGGATATGTGGGACATAGCCGCTGTAGCTAAACTTTTCGGACAACCAATAGAGCCCACTGACCCAAGAGACATTTATCCAGACGGCAAAATCGACATGAAAGACATCGGCATAGTTGCAAGAAACTTTGGACAACATTGGCCTTAAAATTTCCCCTTTTCTTTGTATAAAACAGAATATGTCGTTGTCTAAGGTTTAGGAAAGCATGGTGATCGATTCAATTTTTTCTTTAGAAAGATTTAAATGATAACTTATGGTAAATATTAGTGAGGAGAGGTTTATGAGGGTTAAGTGGTTGTTCTCATTAGTGTTGCTATTTGCTGCTGGGTTGTTGTCGCCTTTGTCCGTTAAGGCTTCTCCAGAGACTGTAATCTGGGTTAGTCCTCAGTTGAATTTCTGTAATGTCGGTGAAACCTTTGTTATAGACATAAAACTTACAGATGTGGAACGCCTCTACTGGTGGGGAGTGGAAGTAAGATACAACGCTTCCATCCTTGATTTCGTTTATATCGAGTATCCTCCAGGCTTCATTTTCAACGGACACAATTGGGTGCCGATCTCTGCCTGGGTTGAACCTGGCGCAGTCTTCAACAGCGTAAGCTTAGTTGGAGATGACTCGGTAAGCGGTAGCGGCGGACTTATGCGTATTACATTAGTTTGTATTGCCCCTGGGGGCTCAATGATAACCATAAACCTTCAGTCTTTTCTTCTGAATCCAGAAATGCAGTTTATTCCTTTCACCACTTCTGACGGCTACTTCCATTCCTATCCAGTTGGCGACATTACTGGACCAGAAGGCGTTCCAGATGGGAAAGTTGACATGCGGGACATCGGAACCGTTGCCAGACATTTCGGAGAACTTGTTGAGCCAGGCGACCCTAAAGATGTCTTTCCAGATGGGAAAATTGACATGAAAGACATCGGCATAGTTGCGAAAAACTTTGGACGCCATTCCTAAGGTTGCGTAACACTCCCTCTTTTTCTGGTTTTCAAACAAGCCTATTCTTTTTCTTTGTAGTAGCTTAGTCCTGCTGTTACGCCCGTTGTTATGGCGAACCACACGATTGTTGCTGTTATGTTTCCTTGGCTAACTATGTAGGCTAAACCTACGGAAAACCCGTTAAGGATGGCGAGAACAGCAGCCAATTTTGGTTTGAATTGAAATCCCATTTTTTCACCTCCTACTGGTGATTTTCCCACAGCTCCCAGCCGCTTTTGGCTAACATTTTGCGCAGTTCATCCCGCCTTATGGCACCTTGTTCGAAGGCTTTTAACATGTTTTCAACCGTGATTTGCGGTTTGGCTGGCTTGCCCCAATTCAGGCGACAATTAGCCTTAGCTGGGTCTATGCCTGCCTGGAGAATCAAGGGCGCGAAAACTTCGTGTTCAATGGTTCTTTTCAAGAAACGTTGCAAAGCCGTAACTTTTCTTTCAGCTATTTCTATGGCTGCTCTGGCAGAAGCTTCAGTGAAGCCTGGCGTTGTGAAAAGTTTCGGCAGAGGCGTCTGCAAGCCTAAGAGGAATTGGTTCCAAATATGTTCAATGTAAGTGTCAAAACGGCTTCGTGGGTCTATGCTTACAACTTCAACTTCGGCTGGCACGTTAACTACGAAACGGGCGCCCTCTCTCGGCATAGACTTTAATAGGGCTGCATATTGCGAAGCCTTATCGTCTGGCAAGCCTGGAAACTTCCAAATTTCCGTTGGTCCAGCATATTTTTTCACTATTTCTGTCATGCCCTTTTCTATGCCTGCTTTCATGGCTATGTAGGATGGTCGGATTTCACCGTTGTTGAGGGTTAAGGCTTCGGCGAGACTGCGCAGAATGCCTGTTCCGAAGGCTTCGCCGTTTATGGGGTTCCAGCGGAAATGTATGATGCGGTTAGGCTCTAGGAAATTATTGCCATACTTGGCTGTTTGCCTATAACCTAAAACTTTTCCAAACTTGTCCCTCTGGATTTTGCCGATACTGCAGATAGGCAAGACTTGGAGATTAGTTAGTTGTGTTGGTTCAATTTTTTCCCAGAAACTGTTACCGAAAGCCACAACTTCACGAGCTGTCTGCAGAAGCAAACCATCCAAGTTTACAGTTTCGTTAAAACTATCCACAACCTCTTTAGCTTCACTTATTTCCGCAGTCGTATAGAAGCCAGCGCCCACAGCTTGATCAGCCAAAAAATCCACAGCAGCCCTAGCCGCCGGGTCACACAAATAAACGTTCAACAAGATTTCGAAGGAAACCGACGGAGACTCTCCGAAGTGTGTGTGCCAAGCAGGAAGCAAAACTCCCTTTTCCTTTAACTTCGCCTTCTCCTTCAACCCTTCATAGAAAACCTTGAGTTTCCGCCAAACAGCATCCAACAGCTTCAACCCAAAATTGTTTGGAACCGTAATTTCTTTTAACTCAAAATTGCCCCTAAACGCAATATTACAATCCTAGGGACGTAGCAAAATTATATTTCTATTTTCACTTTCACTTGACTCTCTCTGCTTGGCGGATTGTTGTTTCACCAACTGTTTTTTAAGCAAAGCCAAAACAACACCTACATTTTAGAAAAGGAGATGTTTAGGCATGGAGCATTGCAAAAATCCTTGGAACGGCGAATGCAAGAAAATCGACATCGAAGTCTACGTCTTCTACAAGGGAAAACAGCTACCCATCTGCAAAGACTGCTGGCGCGAAATCGCCGAAAAAGACATAGAATGGTGAAAAAATGAACACCCCAAGAATTAACCTAAACGTGGCGAAAGCCCATGTGGGCAAAAACGTAAACCTACACTTAAAAGATGGCTCAGTCATAGTAAACGTTCAAATAATCGAAGCTAAACACGAAAAAGACAACGGAGGCGCAACCATACGCTGCATAGCGCCAAAACGAAAAAGAGCCATGAAATTCTTAATGAAAGAAATCGAATGGATGGAAACACTAAACAGCCATCTTCTTCATAGCTGAGGAGAGAGGCGCCTAGACCATGAGCTATGAGAAAGGCTTCGAAGACTCCCTTGAACTTGTTTACACGGAAGTTGAACAATCCAAAAACAAAAAAGACGCCCTCCAAAGAATCCGTTACCTGCTTGGACTAATAAAAGAACACAAAATCGACAGAATAAAACAAATGATAGGCGCAATCCAATGATATTCTTCAACGCTCTTTTTCCATCAACTTTTCAAGTTTTCTTATAAATAAAACGGCTTTCTTCAAGTAAATTTCATAATCCGCCGGTCTTATCTTTTCATCATAAAAATTTTTATGCAAATCATTTAGAAAAAGAAAGTCTTCATAAAGCTGTGGCTCCTTTACCTCTTTAGCCAAAGTTTCCATGAAACCAAAAAATTGAGAATGTTTATCTATTCTTATATCAAATTTTGCTGCCAAGGCTTTAATAGCCTGGGTAACAGCACCCCAAAGAAATTCGGAAGCTTTTGTAAACTCACCTTCTCGTGCAAGTTTTTCTGCATTGACAAAATATGCGTCCCTCATTCGTATATAAATTGATGTCTTATTTTGGGCTCTCATATGACGTAACTCTTCCACTTGCATCATCAATAGTAAGGCTCACAATTCTCTCCACAAATAGTCCCACATCGAATCTTAAATCCCACACTTTTCTAGCCTCATCGAACCTAACGCTAAGTAGCTTAAAACTATAGTAACCTGCCTTTTTCTGAAGAAAATCCGTTGCTCTTTCGATCACTTCCTCCGTATCCACGTCATCACCTTTAATTTTAATAAGGCAATACTTGTATTAAGTTTTTCTTGTTTCTATTATGGTTAAGTTCTTTGACATGTTTGTGATAAATTTTTAAGAATTTTCAGTTGTAGTTGACAAAAAAGTTTTAAATAGAAAGAAGTAATCCCTAGAATGGTGTGGTGGCAGTTATGGTTTGCAGGGTTGTTGCTGGCGCCTTTTGGGGAGACGAAGGTAAAGGCAAAATAGTTTCTTATTTGGCTCTTAAAGACAAGTTGGATGTCTGCGTCAGAGTTGGCTCAGTCAACGCTGGACACACGGTTATC
>JAWCNH010000031.1:0-9718 GCA_038848765.1 Bathyarchaeia archaeon | reverse complement strand
CTGCCAGAAACCCTTTCTTTCGAAGAGGCTACATTAATAGAGCCAATAGCTTGCTGCATAAGAGCCTTAAAAAAATGTCAAATCCAACAGGGAGACACAATAGCCATAATAGGCGCTGGGCCGTCTGGCATTATACATTGCATTTTAGCGAAACATTTTGGAGCTACACAAACAATTGTCAGCGACATGGTGGATTATCGATTGGAAATGGCTAGAAAATTCGGCGCAGACGTGACTGTGAATCCGCAAAAAGAAAACTTCCTAGAAAAGACGAAAGAAATAACGGAAAACAGAGGAGCAGATGTCGTAATTGTGACTGCGCCAAACCCTAAAGCTTACGAAAACGGAATCGAAGCCTGCCGAAAAGGCGGGACAGTCTGCATTTTTGCGCCCACACCACCAAACACTTATTTGAACATAAGTCCTCACAAGCTTTTCTTTCATGAAATAAAAATCACACCATCCTATTCTACTTCACACATTGAAACGAGGACAGCACTTCAATACTTACTGACAAAAGAAATCGACGCAAAAAAATTAATAACGCATAGGTTTCCATTAAGCCGAATTTCAGAAGCCTTTCAAACAGCCGCTGAAGGCAAGAATTGTTTAAAGGTTGTGGTTCTGAATGAATGAAAATAAAATGAAGGCTGCCATGATTTATGGAGTGAAAGATTTACGAATCGAAAACGTGGATAAGCCAGAAATCGGCTATGGCGAAGCTCTAGTCAAAGTGCGGGCGGCCACAACTTGTGGCACTGATTTAAAAATTTTTCAAAGAGGCTATGTAAGCGGAGTGATTAAGCTTCCAACAGTTTTTGGCCATGAGTGGGCTGGCGATGTTGTTGAAGTTGGTGAAGGCGTTGGATGGCTTAAGAAAGGAATGCATGTCCGCGCTGGAAACAGTGCGCCTTGCCTCAAATGCAAAATGTGCCAAAAAGGAAATTACAACCTATGCGAAGACATGATGTGGCTTTGGGGCGCCTACGCCGAATACATCAAAATCCCATCCCGCATGGTTCTAATTAACACGCAAGAAATTCCGTCTCACATAAGTTATGAAGAAGCAGCCATAACCGAACCTTTAGCCTGCGTTTTGCATGGCGTAGAAAAGGCTGGAGTTAAAATGGGCGACACGGTTGCCATAATAGGTGCTGGTCCAATTGGGCTATTACATTTGCTCACTGTTAAGCGGATGGGCGCAGCCAAAGTCATAATCAGCGACACGGTGGATGAGAGGCTGGAATTGGCAAGTAAATTGGGCGCGGATGAAACAATAAACGCCAAAAACGAAGATACGGTTGAAAAGACAAGGAAACTCACGGACAGCTACGGCGCAGATATCGTCATAGAAGCCATAGGTTCGACAGCAACATGGGAACAAGCCCTAAAAATGGTGCGAAAAGGCGGAACAGTCCTAGAATTTGGCGGATGCCCGCCTGGAACAGAAATTAAAGTGAGCACCGAACAACTCCATTATGGAGAAACAACACTCCTAGGAGCTTTTCACACAACTCCAGCCCACTTCAAAAAGGCACTAAACTTGATTGCGTCTGGAAGCATCAACGTAAAACCTCTGATTACACGAAAAATGTCGCTTGACAATTTGGGCGAAGCCTTCGAAACTCTGATAACTTCGAAAAAAGACATAAAAATAGCCATAATCCCCTAGGAAATCATGAGGAGAGTAGGGATTCAGCCCTTTTTAGGTCTAGGGGCGTGTTTATGTTAAAGAATGTTCGCAGTTTTGGGTCAATTTGTTGAAGAACCAATGTGGAAATGTAGCGGATGTTTCGCATGCGGGCTATCATTGAACGTAGATTAAGCTCTCCGTTGTTCAGCGCATTTTCCGCTTGGGTGCAAGCGATTTTAGTGTTGTAGGCTGCTTGTAAAGGTTCAATGTAGCCGTTGGGCCATCTTGGGATTGCTGCGGATTTGTTGACGCAGCATTCAATTAGGAAGGCTAGTATTTGGCTTGAAACAAAGGGTGTGTCGCATGCAAGTAGAAGAGAATAGTCGCTGTTTACGTTTTTGAAGCCCGTGTAAGCGCCAACAAGGGGACTCTGCATTTTTCGGACATCCAAGACTATTTTGGCCTTATCTTCTAATGTTTTTTCAAAAGTTTCTTTCTGGTTTTCGGAGCTTACGACCACCAGTTTTTCGTCTATGTTCTCTGGCACCCTACCTAACACGTGAAGGATTAATGGTTTTCCTGCAAGCTTCGTTAGCGCTTTTTCCTGTCCCAGTCTTTTTGAGAATCCGCCTGCGAGGATTATGGCTGAAAATTTCAAAATTTTAAGCCTCTAAGGAGATTCTTTCTGGATGGGTATAAATGTTGAAGCGTTTTCCTCTTACGAATCCTATGAGTGTTATGCCCGTGTAAGTGGCTATTTCTAGGCCTGAACTTATGGCTGCTGCCATAGACGCCACCATTGGAATTTGCATTCTAGCAGCCTTTAAGACTATGTCGCCCGTGAGTCTTCCGCTTGACGCTAAAATGCATTCTTGCCATTTTTCTTCTTTTAACGCTGCCATGCCGATGGCTTTGTCTATCGCATTATGGCGTCCTATGTCTTCCGCGTAGGCGGAGAGTATGCCGTTATTTTCGTAGAGGGCAGCTATGTGAACCGCACCTGTTTTTTGGAACGTTTTCGCTAGTTTGTTGAGTTGTTGAACTACGTTTTGAAGCGTTTTTGCATTTATTTTCCAATTCTGAGGGATTTTTGAAAGCTCAAGTCTGTCTGCAAGTTTGAATATTGGCCAATAATCTGCCGAACCACATGCGGATGTGATAAGCCTAGCGAAGGGTTTTGTGAGCGCCAAACGTTTCTTGATGTCAATTTCTGGCTTTAGTTTTATTTTGCAGATTTCATTTTCTTTTAAGCTTATTTCTTCTATTTCGTTCAAGTTTGTTATGATTCCTTGGGATAGTAAGTGTCCTATGGCTAATTCTTTTTGATTGTTTGGCAAGCATAGGATGGTTACGTATTTTTTCTGGTTAATTATAATGTGTAAAGGTTTTTCAATTGCAACTAGGTCTTTTCTTTTTTCTGTTTTGTTTATGGAAGTGTCGATGCGGGTTATTTCAACTTCTTTGAGTGTCACAGTGTTTGTTCCCCTTTATCTTTTTAGTTCGGAAAGTACGTATTGTATGATTTCGTCTGCGATGCATATTTTTGTGACGGATTGGAGTCCATGCCAGCCTGGTTGGCTGTTAAGCTCGATTATTAGTGGTCCTTTTTGGCTTTCCAGTATATCTACGCCTGCGATTTTGCATCCTATGGTTTTTGCTGCCTTGACTGCTAGTCTTTCTAATTCGTTATTTAATTGTATGGGTTCTGGTTTTGCTCCTAGGCTTACGTTTGTTTTCCAAGTTTCTGCTTTTCTTCGCATGGATGCTACGACGCGGTTGCCTATGACGAAGGCTCTTATGTCTGAAAAGCCATGTGGGACAAATTCTTGCAGGTAGATTACGTTGTGATAGAAGGAAAGTGTTCTGAAGATTCGTGTTGCAATGTCTGGGTCGAATATTCTTGTTGAGCCTATCCCTCTAGAGCCAAATATTGGTTTAATCACGACATCGCCGCCTAGTTTGTGAAAGGCTTTTAGGGCTTCTTCTTGGTTTTCTGTGACTGCGGTTTTTGGAACTGGCAAACCGTTTTCTTCTAGTAGTGCTAGGGTGCAGTATTTGTTTACTGAACGCTCTATAGATAGGGGAGGATTGATCACCGGCATGCCTTGTCGATGTAGGCGATGTAGCACGTCCATGCGAAAAATTATTTCTTCCAGTGTTCCTCTTCCTATTGGACGTATTATTAGGGCTTTGAGTTCTTTTAAGATGTCTGTTTGGTTTGCTGTTGCACATGGTGGTTGTCCAATGTAAGCGACGATTTGACTGAAACGGAAACAGTAGGGTGTTATGCCATGCCTTATCATGGATTCTCGCAGTTGTGTTGAGCACCATCCGTTTTCGTTTCGTGTAATTATTCCGATCTTCATTGAGTGTTCCTTCTGGGCTATGCTACAGAGAAAGAGAATTGTGTGAAGTTATTAATGGATTTTGCAATGTTATTGGGATAGAAAGGCTTGAAACATGACATATATCAATAGGAGTGTTATTCCTCCAAGCTGTGTTATGCCACCTTTGGTCAGATACCTCCATAAGACGAGGTTTACTATAAGCACGAAGACAAGCATTTCTAGGAAAGCAACCATATCGATTTTGAAGGGAGATGCAACAAGAACTATTCCTAAAACCAGCGTTATAGTTGTTAGATTGGCTCCAATGATGTCTCCTAATACCAAGTTGCACAAGCCTTTTTTTACTGCTGCAAAACCGAAAGCTAATTCTGGAAGCGAGGTGCCTATTGCAACAATTTTTGCACCTATAACTATCGGTGGAACACCAAGTGTTAATGCAATTTCAGAAGCTGAGGAAACTACGAATCGTGCGGAGATAACGGCAACTATTGCACCAGCAAAGATTTTTAACAACATTCCTTTTTGATTCTTTTTCTGGTATGCTACGTGATTTAAGGTCGATGGGCTTCTGCCTTTCACCATTCTAAATATGCTAAAAACAAAAACCCCAATTAAAGTTAACCCTACCACCTTATAGAACCAGTCGTAGAGAAACAGAGAACCCGCATCTAACGGTTTGGCAAAGGAGAGTATTACCAATAAAAGTGGAATAACCGAAGCAAGAAACAATATATCAACTAATTCTATTAAGATCGCACCTCCACATTTGGTGAATGCACCAAGTAATGCAAGTATACCAATTACGAAGCCAATGTTGAACACATGCGAACCCAATATGTCGCCTAGGGAGACGCTTGGCACGTTTTGGTAAACCGAGAATCCAGCTACAGTCATTTCTGGCAAAGTCGTAATAACTGCGAGTATTGCGAAACCCGCAGCGACTTCACTTAAACCTATAATTTCCATTAAGTCTTCAACATTTTTTATGGTGAAGTGGCTGGCTCTCGCTAGTGTAGATAATGAAATAACTAGCGTCGCTACTGAAATGATAAATGCAATCATAAAGGACGCCTCTTAAATGGGCATCTTTCGGATAATTATTTGCGTCTTCTTTATATTTTTATCTATCATCTACTTTCTTTTCCGAAGGTAGGCGAATGCTAAATTTTTAGTTTTAAGACTTCGGTTGGGTTTCCCTTAATTAGAAGTATAACTTTATGATAACCGCAGTGGTTTCTTTAGTAACAAGGAGCACGTTTACAAGTCGACGATGTTATTCTAAGTTATTCTAATATTGGTGTATAATATCTTGTTTCAAGCAGTCATATAACAATTAATAAAACAAAAAATCTTTAAGCAGAAGGACAAATTAAGGCAAAAGGGTTTAAGGTTTGATAGATCCTGTAACGCTTGCACTAATACTTAGCGGCTCCATAATTATCATGGGTTTTCTTGGAAACTACCTATTTGAACGCACGGGTTTCCCTGACATGCTTATCCTCATATTTTTTGGTATACTGCTTGGACCCTTAACTGGTTTAGTTGACGCTAGGTCGATAATTAATTTGACGCCTTACTTGGCGGCTTTGGCTCTTGTTTTTATATTGTTTGATGGTGGAATGGCGATGAATATTTATCGTGTATTTGCGGAAAGCCCGAGAGCTACAATCCTTGCTTTGTTAGGTTTCGCTTGCAGTGTAATTGCAACATCCCTTTTTATGATGTTTCTTGTCATTCCCGATGCGCCGCCGTTATATTCGGTGTTGTTCGGGACAATTTTTGGCGGTAGCTGCAGCGTAGTTGTAATTTCCTTGACTTCGAGGATAAAGATTAGTGAAAAATGCTCTACTTTATTAAGCCTTGAATCTGCATTAACAGATGTTCTCTGCATAGTTTTTTCTTTGGTAGTGATTGAGATAATATTGAAAGGTGCCTCCGTTGATTTAACAACAATTGGTCGTTCAATTGCAAGTAGATTTTCAACCGGAATAGTTTTAGGGCTTATTTTTGGTTTGATTTGGCTGAGCATATTAAGGCGAATTGCAAAAGCAGCCTATGCTTACATGTTAACGTTAGCAGTCGTACTCTTAGCCTACGCCTTCACGGAATTTTTAGGCGGAGGCGGATCTCTCTGCTCACTTCTTTTTGGCATAATGTTAGGAAACGAAAAGGAAATCTACCGCATACTCAGAATGGAAAGACCAGCGAACTTGGCTGTGGATCTTGGTTTGAAAAGATTTGAATCAGAAATTGCTTTTCTCTTGAGAACTTTCTTCTTTGTTTATCTTGGTTTAATAGTCACGGTGAGCAACGTAAAGATTGTGATAATTGGAATAATCTTGTCGCTTCTGTTGTTGCTGGTGAGATTCGGCACCGTGACTCTAGCGACACTTCGTCACGACGAATTGAAAAGGGAGAGACCATTCATGAGCGTCATGATTACCAGAGGCTTGGCAGCGGCGGTTTTAGCAACCTTACCCTTGCAATATACGGATGCCACAAAATATCCAGAAGTAGCGCCGTTTTTCCAGACTTTGACACCTATTTACATCAACCTTGCGGTGATAATAATTTTGGCGACGGCGATTATAGCCTCTTTAGGTGTTCCTTTGTTTAAGCGCAAGGTTAAGAAGTAGGTTGTTTCGAAAGGTTTATAGGGTTGTTTGCAGTAGTAATATTTTTGGATATGTCCAAATTTAGACATATTGTATTAACGTGCAACCGAACAACCGAAAAACACAACTACACGAGGCAAACAAGATGAAGTGCCCCTACCTCTCAACCGCCTCAAAAAAGGTTTGCGTCAAAATGTTAGAAAACCAACTCAAAGACGAAATCACAGACTTCGACATAAAACACTTCTGCGACGGCAACCCAATATACTGCTACTACTTCCGTCTACCAGCCATAGAAGCAACAGCGAAAGAAAAAGAAACACTAACAGAAAAAATGCCACAGATCCCACTCAACGCTTCAACAATAAAAGAAATACAAGAAAAGCCAAACAGCCCACAAAAACTCAAAATAAACGAATAAAACTTTCCAATTCGCCCGTATTCTCTATTTTCTGAGACAAATCTACAGACAGATAGGCGCCCTGCTCATTAAAATAAGGCGAACCCTTCCTCGAAAACAGAGTAAGAATCTTGCCATTGTGGTTCGTTTTAAAACCCTTCTCACATGGCTCATGCCCACGAACAAAAACCTTAACGCCTAGCATTTTCAAAAAACGTTCAGTAACATCCGCACCAAAAAGTTTTCCAGCACCCCGCGGAGAATCGTAAACTCCTTTTAAGCCTTCTATTGGGTCGCTCCAAAGCATTTCCTCCAAAAAACTTTCGCTTGGATGCCTTTCATGAGCGTAGGCTAAATCTTCGATGCTTTTGGCTTGGCTAGGCACTCCACCATGAATAAGTATGTACTGTTTCTCGACAAGAACTGCATTGTAAAGGTGTCGAAAAAGTTCTCGCAGCTGCTCATAGGCTTTTAAGCCCTCTTTGCCGAAACGGGTTCGCAGTTGTATGGGCAAATCATGCGGATGGGCTAGAATATCTTCTGGGCCCTCGTGGTTCCCTCTTAATAATAAGACGTTTGCTGGGAAAAGCTGTTTCAACGTTAAAACCACATGGTAAACTTCAACAGAAAAGTCACCTCTATCTCCATAATCTCCGAGAAAAATCAACAAAACATCCTCCCCCTCCTTGGCTAGTTTCAAAAATCCGCTTTCCTTAACAATGTATACAAGGCTTTCCAAGTCGCCGTGAACATCGCCAACGATTATTGCCTTCCCAGTAGGCTTAACCTTAATTAGCCTGCCCAGAAACTCTGCCTTTTTCACGCGTTCCTTTGTCATCAACGAAATCGCGGAGTCTACAAGTTCAAGAAACCTGGTGCTGTTTACTTTCAAAGCCTCTTCGACTAGGCTGGTGATTTCTTTCAAGGTGAAAACACTGCCAATTTTTCGCCTAACTTACCACCATTTCTTTTTACGTGGCATGGCGATTATTTCCCGCACTTCAAGTTTCTTTTTCTCGTCTTTGCTAAACATTTCTTTTGTGGGTGTTGCCCTTGCAAGGATAGCTGTGTCTGCGCCTTCTCCTGTTCCACCCACTCCAATGACATCTTCATACAATGTTATGGCTGCTTTATCCGCTGCGATTAAAATAACTTCGACTGCCACTTTAAAGCCTTGCCCCAAAGTGTATAGCGTGTTTCTTATGTCGTCCATGCCTTTCTCATGCAAGGGTAAATGTGTCTTTTCTAAGGCGACGGCTCCAAGCTTCTCAATTTGGTTTTTAAGCTCTGGTTTCATGGCTTCATAGGAAACAGCCACAACCTTCCCTTTTCCTTGAAGAGCTTTAGCAAATTCTACCCCAGTAGCGCCAGAAGTGCTGGCTACGACAACTGTCTCAACATTTTCTTCTTCGACTTTTCTTAGGACAGCGGCAATCACATGTTTGGTGTTCTCCGCTCCGTAAGTGGCGAAATAGGTTGCAACTTTTTCCATTCTACTCATGTTTTCCCTCTTAATATCCTACCAAGCCATATTATATAAAAGCTTGTCACCCTTTTCTGCAGTGCGGCTGACGTGAATTTATAAGGAAATTTTGAAATTACTATAGGTTGTGACAGAAATGAGCACACCAAAATTAGGCTTCGAAGAATCCTTGGAAAAGGCTGTTGTCTCAATTGAAAAATGTGCTGGATGCGCTGCCTGCGTAATCGTTTGTCCCTTCAACTGTTTAGAATACAAGGATGAAAAGCCAAACTTAATTAAGAAATGCGAAAAATGCGGTATATGCCCAAAAATCTGCCCAAGATACGAGTGGTCTTTGCCTCAAGTTGAAAAATTCGTTTTTGGCAGAGAAAGAAACGCCAACGAAGACTTCGGAATACAACAACGCCTAGCAATAGCCCAAGCAGCAGACAAGAACATACTTGCGAAATGTCAAGACGGAGGCGTTGTCACAGCATTGCTAACTTATGCCCTAAAAAATGGTATAATAGACGCCGCCGTTGTCTCAAGTCTAAGCCAAGAAAAGCCTTTTCACCCAACGCCTAAATTAGCCAAAACACCAGAAGAAGTTTTAGATTCTGCAGGGACGCGATACACATACTCGCCAAACCTTCTGGCTTTAAATGAAGGAGTAAAACAGAAAATAGAAAGCCTCGCCTTCGTGGGCACTCCATGCCAAATCCATGCAATAAGGAAAATGCAGATGCTCCCATTAAAAAAGTATGTGGAACCCATAAAGTTCACG
This sequence comes from Bathyarchaeia archaeon, assembly GCA_038848765.1. GTDB lineage: Archaea > Thermoproteota > Bathyarchaeia > Bathyarchaeales > JAWCNH01 > JAWCNH01. The sequence continues at coordinate 476 of JAWCNH010000031.1, read as the reverse complement.
ATAGGCTTAATGTGCACAGAAAGCTTCGCATACGACGGATTCATCCAAAAACACGTGCAAAATAGCATGGGCTTAGACCCCAACGCCATAAGCAAAATGAACATTAAAGGAAAAATCATAATCACAACAAAAACCGGCGAAACAAAAACCATACCACTAACAGAAGTTAAACGGTATACGAGGAAAGGTTGCTTGCATTGCAACGACTTTAGCTCCGAGTTCGCCGACATATCCACTGGCGGGCTAGGCTTAAGCGAATGGACATTCACAATAATAAGAACCAAACAAGGCCAAGAAATATTTGAAAAGGCAGAGAAAGATGGGGCGCTGAGGACAAGGTCTGTGGAAGAAGAAAAATCCGCCTTAGACTTGCTTGTTAAACTGTCTAGGCGAAAACAAGCGAAATAATATTACTAATTTTTGAGTAGTTACTCTTAAATAATTAACCAGTGCACTTGTAAAAATTCAAGGTGATA